>NZ_JBLWEN010000046.1:0-22409 GCF_048287415.1 Candidatus Electronema sp. JM | reverse complement strand
CGCCGATGGTCATAATCTGCGCCATGATGCGCAGAGCTTCGTTCATGTCGCTGTCGGCATCCTCAAATCAGGCAAAATGTTTGATCCGGCCCTTCATGGAGCTTGACGCGGACAACAGTATCTACATCAAGCAGATGACTTGAAGGTATTGATAAATTCTTACTGGTGCAGAACAGGCTCTGTCGGCAGGTGCTTTGCCACCGCCGCCAGCACGGCCTCAGCAGCAAAGGGCTTGAGGAGGAAATCCGCCGCACCGAGAGCAAGACCTTTCTCCTGCTCGGCCCGGTCTTCCTTGCCGGAAATGAAAATCACCGGAATCTGCGCTGTGGCTGGATCAGCCTTCAATTCTTGGCAAACGGCAAAACCGTCCATGCCGTCCATCATAATGTCGAGTAAAATCAAATCCACCGCCGCCGGGTCCTGCCGGGCGATCTTCAGGGCGGTTTCACCTTTCGGCACCGCTTTGACGGCATACTGCTTCTGCAAAATCATATTCAGCAGCATCAGATAGCTGGGCGTGTCATCAACTGCCAGCACGCATTTTTTCTTCGGTTCCATGAGCTGATCCGGGTTGGATAAAAGGGAAATTCGCGGCTTGGGCGATGCGTTCCCGCAGCTTGCGCACAATCTGCGCGGTGCCTTCAAACTTGTCTTGCTCTTCGCACAGCACCTGCTCATAAAATTTGCAGGCATAGCAGCTCGTGAGGTCGCGGGCAAAGGTGCCCTGCACCATGTCTGCCGGGCCGGACATCGTGCCGGTCAACGCCCAGCAGGCCCGCCCGCCATTGAGGCCGCTATTGGTGCCGTTGACTGCGCTCAAGGTTGAGGCCGGGCAGATGCCGTCCCGTTTGGCATGGACTCCGCCCGGCTGCCGTCCGCATTGTTTCACTTCCCAGCAGTTTTGTTTGGCCATTCCTGTCCCCATAGTCAAAGACGGTCGGCAGGTTGCAGCAGGCCGTCAAACATTGCGTCAATGTCGTTATTATCCAAGGATTCGGCCACCTCACGCAGGTTGTTCTGAGGAACCGGCGCGGCAAGAGGCCGGATTGCTTTGCGGGCCGGGGGCGGTTGCGGTGGTCTCCGCAGCGGCGGCGAGCTGGTCTCCGGCAGACGGAAATCGTCGGCCAGCGACTCAATCACCTCGTTCAGTTCCAGCCGGGCAATGCCGAGGCTATCCGGCTTGTCAACTAAGAGCACCAAATGAATGTGGCATTTGCCCGGCTCGGCCCGCAGCGGATTCTTGCCCTCATTCAGGCAGCGGGCAAGAATCAAGGCTTTTTCCGCATGGATATAGGTGAACTGGCAGCGGCCCAGCCCCATGTCAATGGACGTTTTCTGGGCATTGATCAACGCGCTGTTGGCAAGAGAGGCGATCAGCTTCAGGTCAAGGTCGAACGGCTCGCATTTGGCCAGCAGACGGCCTTCGGCGGAAAACAACGCGGCACCGAGAAAACCGTCTATCTCCGCCAAGCGGGCCAGTTTTTTCTGCACATCCATGACTGAACCTTGGGTTAGGGGAGCAGGATTTTTTTATTTTAACAGAAAAAACAGCAGCGGAGAAGGGGCGATCAGCAGATCTTGGCGGAAACAGCGGCTGTTTCCGCCAAGACCCCGCTATTCAACCAAAATGAAGGTGATGGTCGAGCCGTGCGTGGCAGGAATCGGACTGATGGATTTGCGGGCCGGGCGGCCCATGCGGATCAGCGCGGCCTGACAGACATTCATGATCGGGCAGGTGAACGGGGTCTCCAAGCCGGTCATTTTCAAGACGGTCTGGGTGGTGTCCCAGCCGTGACAGCCCTGCACGGTGACAATTAGCCGGTTTCCCTCCTCCTTCACCGCGAAGGAATTGACAAAGCCGAGATCGTCGCTGAACACTTTGCCAATCGCGACCAAGGCGGCAGCAGGTTCTTTGCCCGCAATATTCAGCCCCAGCTCGCGTTCCAGTATCTCCAAAATGCTCCGGCCTGTTTCGCTCATCACCGCCAACGCCGCCTCGCCGAACATTTCGTGCAGCGATTTGGCCATGCCTGCGATCATCAAACTCATCAGGCGCATCTGCTTCCTGGTTTCTGCATCCATGCCTGCTCCTTTTTATTCCGGCTTGGTGGTGAGCAGCTTGCGCAGATGCTCAATGTAATTTTGGGCCACTAAACGCATGTTGCCGAGCGTGCCTTCGCGGCTGACCGCAATGCCGATATAATGCTGCGGCGTGATGAAGCGGGTTGATATCCAGGCATTTTTAGTCTGCACCAGATTTTCCTCCAAATCCCCCAGACCTTTGAGCGAGTCCACAGATTTTTCCACCAACTTCATCACCATCGCGAACTTGGCCGAAAAGGCCTCCACGTCCGCGCCGGTCGGATTGTGCAGGGCGAGGGTGATGCCGTCCATCCCTGTCACCTGAATTGCCAGCACACCGTCCATTTCATCTGCCATTTTTTTGAGCAGGTCTTTGATGCCCATGTTGCCTCCTGTCGTATGGTTCGGGGGAGCAGCAGGCTGCGGCTGCTCCTGTTGTTCTGCCTTGTTCAGCCGGGCCAGCTCCTGCCGGGCTGTTTCCAGCGGGCTGCTGAATTCCTCCTCATGGCCGCGCTCGTCCTCGTTTTTGGCCGCTGCAAAGAGCAGCGGCAGCAGTTCGGACTGCATTTTAGTGCCCGGCGGCGGAGAAGGAAATTCCTTCATGCTCACTCTGGTATCCTCCCACGAGAGCATTTCCAACGCCGCTGGGTCGCCGGTCAAATGATCCACTTCCGCGTCAATCAGCTCGCCTTCGCGGAAAAACAGACTGCCATTTCGGCCTGATGGCTGAAAGACCTTGATATGCACTGTTTTTTCCTCCATCGCCACCATCTGGAGGAAACTGCTCAATGAAAGGCCGAACAGGCTGCGGCTTTGCTCCTCATGCACATCTAAGGCTTTGCTGATCGCCAGCTCCAACGCCTCAATATCCAGGGGCTTTTCCAGCACGTTGAGCGTACCGGCCTTTTTGAGCTGTTTGTCAATCATCGGGTTGCTGAAGGCAGTCATGACCAAATGCGGCACTTCAGGAAAGGATTCGCTCATCACTGACAGCAGCTCAATGCCGTCCATCACCGGCATCCGCAGATCGGTCACCACCAGATCAATCTTGTTTCGGTCAAGAAGATCAAGGGCATCTCTACCGTTCTCCGCTGTCAGCACCCGAAAATGTCCGGTATGTTCAAAACCGGATTTGATGCTCAGGAGCAGCTCCGGCTCGTCATCAACGATCAGCACCTGCTTCATTGGCGGATACTTTCATCCCCGCGCTGCCTGAAGGCGGCGCAGCTCGGTACGCGCCCGCTCCAAGCAGGCACTGCTGCCGTACTGGTCAAGGCGGCAGGATGTTTTCAGAAGCAGATAGGCCAAGGCGGAGTTGACGCGCGGCTCTGAATACGGCGGGACATATTCCTTCAGCCCCAAGGTGAAATCTGACCAATCAAGCATGGCCAGCACGGCGTTGTCGCCGCTCAGGCCGTCCAGCTCCGCGTCCACCAGCAAGCCTTCGCGGAAAAAGAAACTGCCGCTGCCAGTTGCCTGAAAAACTTTCAGATGCACGGTGCGCCGCTCCATTGCCGCCAGTTGAAGAAAAATCTCCAACGGCAAATCGCAGCGTCTGCGGCCGCTGTCGGTAAGCGCACTGATGATTTCCTGCTCTAAGGTGTCAATATCAAGCGGCTTGTCGAGCACAGCCAGCGCACCGGCCTGCTTCAGCTCGCGCTTCATCACCGGCGAGTCAAAACCGGTCATGACGATGCTGGGAATTTCAGAAAACGATTCGCTCAGTGCGGTCAGGAGCTGGATGCCGTCCATGTCGGGCATGATGATATCCAGCACCGCCAGATCCATGTTCCGCTGGTCAAGGATGTCCAAGGCTTCCCTGCCGCTGGATGCAGTTAGCACCTGGAAGCGGGGATTGTCCTCTAATCCGGCGCGGATACTGAGCAACAGGGCCGGGTCGTCATCAATAATCAGCACCTGTTTCAGAGCTGACTGGGCCGGGAGATTGTCTTTGTCCGCTGCGGCGGTTATACTGCGTGCAAGCTGCTCTGCGCTGTCGCTTTGCATGGCCTGTGGTCTCCTTGCTGGATGGGAGAAAACCGCTCCGCCCGGCGGGCGGCATGGAGGAGCGGCCCTGCGGCTCCCATGTTAGCAGCAACTTGGGCGGAAATAAACAGAAATCTGACAGCAGCCGCAACAAATTCCGCGCAGGAAACAGCTCCGCCTTTTTTCGGAAAAACGCGATGAACACCGAAGCTGCCCGCATCCTTGCGGTTGACGATGAGCCTGCGGTTTTGGGGCTGCTCCATCATGTGCTGGAACAGGAAAACTATCAGGTGCTGAAGGCCGCTGACGGCAGGGCTGGCCTCAGTTTAGCCAAGACGGAACAGCCTGATTTAATCCTGCTGGACATCAACCTGCCCGACATTTCCGGGATTGATGTCTGCCGGAAGCTGAAGGCAGACGCTGACACCAGCCGCATTCCGGTGATTTTTCTCACCGGCGCGGAGCAGGATGAAAGCGAGTTCCGTGGTTTCAGCGCAGGCGCGGCGGATTTTCTCCGCAAGCCGATCAGCCGGGAGCGGCTCTGTGTCCGGGTGCGCAATGTCCTCGAAAGCAAGTCGGCCACAGAGCGGCTGGAGCAGCAGGCCCGCGATCTCGCCCTGATGAATGAGCGGTTGAAAGAGTCGCTGATCATGCAGGAGCAGGTGCGCCGCACCCTCCTGCAACGCGATCAGATCCTCTGCGCGGTCAACTATGTGGCGAAAACCTTTCTGCAAACCCCGCGCTGGCAGGATGTGATTGATGAGGTGCTGGGCTATCTCGGCAACACGGTCAACTGCGAGCATGTGTATCTGCGTGTTTTTGCGGACAGTGTCTCGCCGCAGCAGGATTACTCATGGTCACGGCAGGAGCAGTGCGGCCCGAAATGCTCCAGCATTGAGCTGCTGTCGGCATGGCGGCAGCCGTTTTCGCTGCTGGGAGCAGGCAGGCCGCTGATCGGCGTGGACAACGTTCTGCCGGACGAAATGCGGGCCGAACTGGAAAAGAACAATATCCGCACCTGTCTGATTTTACCGGTTTATGTGGCCCAGACGGTGCGCGGCTGCCTTGGTTTTGATTGCAGCTTGGCCAAGCGGTCGTGGGAAGCCTCGCTGGTGCGGGCGATGATGATTTCAGCAGATGTGATCGGCATCGCCTTGCAGCGCAGCCAAGAGTCTGAGGAACGGCGCAGGCTGGCGGCGGCCATCCGGGAATTCGCCGACTGCGTTCTGATCACGGATGCGGCTGGGCAGATCATCTACGCCAATCCGGCCAGCCGTTCGGTCACGGGCTGGGAGCCGCAGGAGCTGACAGGCCGGGACTTGAGCCGTCTGAGCGGCGGCGAGGAACAGCAGCCGGACTGGCAGGAAATTTTTGCCGACGCGGCCCGGCAAGGGCAATGGCACGGCGAGCTGCGGAGCTGCCACAAAGACGGTTCTCCGTATGAGGAGTCTGTGGCGGTGGTGCCGGTCAAGGACAGCCACGGCGGGATGAACGGCTTCTGCGTCATCCGGCGCGATCAGACCGAAAAAAAACGGCTGGAGTGTATTGCCGCCGCTGCCAATCTGATGGAAAACGTTGGCTTTGTTTTTTCCGGCGTGCGGCATGAGCTGGCCAATCCGCTCAATTCGTTAAAGATGGCCCTCAGTGTGCTGCGGCGGCAGATGGACAGTCTGGGCCGGGAGAAAATCCGCGAGTTTCTTGACCGTTCGATGGGCGAAATCGGACGAATGGAATATCTGCTATCAGCTTTAAAAAATTTCAATCTGCTGGAAAAACCGCAGTCCGTTCCCTTTGATTTGACAGCCTTCATCCAGAAATTCAAGCGGCTGCATGAGCAGGACTTACGGCACAAGGGCATCCGCTTAGAGCTGTCCAGCGAGGGCGCATTGCATTGCCTGGCGGATGAACGCATCCTGCATCAAGTCCTGCTCAACTTGTTGGTCAATTCGGTCAATGCCTTGAAAAAACAACTCAGTCCGGTCATTTCTATTTCGCTGGCCCGGAGCAAGCCGCAATGCGTCCAAATCCGTTTTCAGGACAACGGCTGCGGATTTACCCAGCAGGTCAGAGAGCAGCTTTTCAAGCCCTTCTTCACCACAAGAATCAATGGCACCGGTTTGGGCCTGACTATCGTCAAAAAAATGCTCACCGCGATGAACTGCACCGTGACAATGGACGGCAAGGAAGGCGCAGGAGCTTGGGCGGTGATCACGCTGCCGGAAGCCGTGCCGTCTGAAGAACGGGCCAGAAAGGAGAAGGAGCAAGCCTGAAGCAGTCAACTGGAAGGAGCGCAAAAACCTGACGGCTTTGCCCCAATCCGCGCCACCATTGACGCGGAGGAGGAGTCGGGGCAAAGCCGCCCGGAAGGGCTTTTCAAGACAGCAGGTGACAGTTTGCCTTGTACCTCTGTTCTCTATTTTTACAATACTCCACCGCAGATGAACGGAAGATGAATGCGGGATGATTCTTTCAAAAAAGCTTTTTCGTATTCAATTCATTGCGGCATTACAAAAAAATCTGCCGAAGATCACGGCACCGGCCAAATTCAGGATTACATGACAGGCAGGGTCGGCATAACTGCTGTCAGATGCCCGGCAGGCTGCTGCGGGCAATATCCTGAGGCGTACAGAAAATAGTCGGAAGCGGTTTTGACGCAGCGCGCCTGTGCGGCAGGGTCATTGCAGATTGAGCAATACACACTGATGCAGGCTCCAGTGTACAGTTTGGCTTGGTCGCAGGAGATGCCGCGCTGCTGATAATCGTTGATGACATTCTGCACATACCGTTCAACTTCCTGCTTTTTATCGCAGCCGCAGATTCCTGCTGACGGCGCATTTTGCTGCCCCGCCGCTGTTCCGGCAGAGAAAAGAAAAGCCGCTGCCATCGCCGTGAACACTATCCTGCCTGCCGCCTGCATTGCCCTGACCTTCATTTTTTTTCTCCTGCGGCATTTCAGCCGCTTCTGCGTGTTCTTCGTTGTTCAAGCCTCGGTCTGCATGGCTGAGGCCCGCCTTCTTTTTATGTCTTCATTATATCCAGCCGAAAATGAACACCGCGTGAACAGAAGCATATCTTGCGCAGAATTTTTCTTCACTTTTTTTGAAGAATGAAATAGAGAATGTTGATAGACAGATAGAAACGTGCTGTATCCTGCCGGGCAGTTTGAACAAGTGCTGCGGCAGAAGCCGGGGCAATGCCGCCCAGGATCGGCCCAGTGCCGGATTTAGCTTGAAAAAAACACAGAGAATGGAGTATATATTCTCTTTGTCCACAGCAGTCGAACAATTCGATTTCATTCAGCCGTCAGCTTTTCTGCCGTCCGTCTGCGGCAGAAGACTGCGGCTGCCAGATTATGTATATTTTTACAGGAACACTTATGAGCGCAAAGATCATCAGCGGCACCGAAGTTGCCAAAGAAATCCGCGAGGAGTTGAAGGCGGAAGTCGCCGAGCTGGCCGCAAAGCATAGCGTTGTGCCCGGCTTGGTCACGATACTGGTCGGCGAGGACCCGGCTTCGCAGTCCTATGTCGCGGCCAAGAACAAGACTGCCAAGGAGCTGGGTATTCACTCCGAGCAGATCACGCTGCCCGCCAGCACCAGCGAGGCCGAGCTGCTGGCCTTGGTGGAGAAATGCAACAACGATCCGAAGATTCATGGCATCCTTGTCCAGCTGCCTTTGCCCAAGCAGATCAATGAAGCCAAGGTGCTGAACGCCATCAACCCGGACAAAGACGTGGACGGCTTCCATCCGGTCAATGTCGGGCGGATGATGCTGGGCGAACGCTGCTTCCTGCCCTGTACCCCGCACGGCGTGATTGAGCTGCTTCAGCGCAGCGGCGTGAAGACCGACGGCGCGGAAGTGGTGGTGGTTGGCCGCTCGAATATTGTCGGCAAGCCGGTCGCCAACCTGATGCTCCAGAAGCGGGCTGGCGGCAACGCCACCGTCACCCTCTGCCACACCCGCACCAAGGACACGGATTTCCACACCAAGCGCGCGGACATTCTCATCGTCGCTGCTGGCGTGGCCAACATGATCAAGGCTGATCAGGTCAAGGAAGGCGTGGTGGTGATTGATGTCGGGGTCAACCGCATCGGCATGACCGAGTCCGGCAAGGCCAAGCTCGCAGGCGATGTGGAGTTTGACTCGGTGAAGGAGAAGGCCGCCGCGATCACCCCGGTGCCAGGCGGAGTCGGGCCGATGACCATCACCATGCTGATGAAGAACACGGTTCAGTCGGCCAAGCAGTTCGCCGGACTGGCCTAACTGTTTTCAGATCAACTCAGGAGACCGCACGATGGCCAAGCCCAGCCGCATCGCCAGCAGCAACGAGATCACCGCCAGCTCCACCCGCGAGCTGCTCAGTCAGGAATTAGCCAAGAAAGTCCGCACCGCCTACACCCGCCTTGAGGAGCGCGGCATGGCCGCCTGCCTCTTCGGCTCGCAGGGCACCTGCTGCAAGAACTGCAACATGGGGCCGTGCCAGATCATTGACGGCGTGGAAAGCATGGTCGGCATTTGCGGGGCCACCGCCGACACAGTTGCAGCCCGCAATTTTGCCCGCACGGTCGCCGCAGGCACGGCAGCCCACACCGATCATGCCCGCGAGATGGTGCGCGGCTTCATCGCCACCGCCAAAGGCGAAACCCCGCACAAGATCAAAGATGTGGCCAAGCTGCACAAGATGGCCCAGCTCTTCGGCATTGCCACTGAAGGCCGCGACACGAACGAGATCGCCCTTGAACTGGGCCAGCGGGCCTTGGCTGAATTCGGTCAGCAGGAGAACACCCCGCTGACCATGCTCAAACGCGCCCCGCAGAAGCAGCAGAAGATTTGGAAGACCCAGGGCCTTGAGCCGCGCGGAGTTGACCGCGAAGTGGTGGAGACCATGCACCGCACGCACATGGGCGTGGATCAGGAATACAAGAACATCATCCGCCAGGCCTCGCGCTGCGCCCTTGCGGACGGCTGGGGTTCCTCGATGCTCTCCACCGAGCTGACCGACATCATGTTCGGCACGCCGGTGCCGAAGCGGGCCACGATTGATCTCGGCGTGCTGCGCGAGGACATGGTCAACATCACCGTGCATGGCCACGAGCCGCTGCTGGCGGAGTCGCTTTGTCTCGCGGCTGAGGACGAGGAACTGCTGGCACTGGCCAAGAAAGTCGGAGCGAAAGGCATCAACCTCGCAGGCGTGTGCTGCACCGGCAACGAGATTCTGATGCGCCGGGGCATTCCGGTGGCTGGCTCCTTCATTCAGCAGGAGATGGTGCTGGCGACGGGCGCGGTCGAGGCGATGGTGGTGGACGTGCAGTGCGTGATGCAGTCCCTCGCCCAAGTGGTGAAGGGGATGCACACCGACATCATCACCACCAACTACCGGGCGATGATGCCGGACGGCGTGCACATTCAGTTCGACGAGCACAACTCCTACGCCTCGGCCAAGCATATCCTCACCCACGCGATCAACAACTTCAAGAAGCGCGGGCCGTATTACATCCCCAAGGACAAGAAGTTCGACGTGGTGGTCGGCTTCTCCCACGAGACGATCAACTACATGCTCGGCGGTCGTTTCCGCCAGTCGTATCGTCCGCTCAACGACAACATCATCAATGGCCGTATCCGGGGCGTGGCTGCCATCGTTGGCTGCGAGCACTACAAACATGCCGACAACGTGCATGAGATCATCGCCAAAGAGCTGATCAAAAACAACGTGCTGGTGCTGGCCACCGGCTGCGCGGCCCAGGCTCTTGGCCGGGCTGGCCTGATGCGCCCGGAGGCGGCGACCGAATACGCGGGCGAGAGCTTGCGCGAAGTCTGCGAGACGGTGGGTATGCCGCCGGTGCTGCATGTCGGCTCCTGCGTGGACAACTCCCGCCTGCTCATCGCTCTGACCGAGATGGTGCACGAAGGCGGCCTTGGCAATGACATCGCCGAGCTGCCTGCGGTCGGCACCGCGCCGGTCTGGATGAGCGAAAAGGCGGTGGCCATCGGTCAATACTTTGTCGCCAGCGGCGCGCACGTCATTTTCCAGAATCTGCCGATCAGCGGGGCGAAAAAGTTCTCCGACTACCTCCTGAAAGGGCTGAAGGAGGAGTACGGAGCCTGCTGGGGCGTGGCCAGCGAGCCGCTCGACATCGCCAAGGCGATGATCGCGGCGATTGAAGAGAAGCGCGAGGCTCTCGGCATCAACAAGAAGAAGGAGCGCGTGCTGATGGATATGGCCATGCGCCGCGAGATTGAGGCGGGCAAGGGCATCGGCGGCATGGGCTGCGGCGGCGGGAAGCATTGACAGACGAACGATGATGCGTAGGGGCAATTCATGAATTGCCCCTTTTACATATCAGAGAGATGGAGGCGGCTATGCTAACAGGAGAACAGTTGTATGCTATTGCGAATCTTTATAACACTGGCGTGGCGATAGGATTTGCCCAAGCTTTTGCGGCTGCCAGTAATTGGTGTGACATGGATATCGCATATTCCCAAGCAAGAGAGTACTGGCCAGGAGGTCCGATCGCTCAGGGTTCTTTTGGTGCTGCCATAACGCATGATCAAAAAACATTGCCAACTTTTCCGTGGAATCCAGCTCCAGAGCCAAGGTCCTTTCCCGGAACCTATCAGTTCATGCGAGACAATGAGCGCAATATCATTCAGATATTGCTCGCTCGAACACCGTACGCACACTATACTTCATTCGGAGCGTTAATTGCTATCCTTGAAGTAAATGCATCAGAAGCTAAAGGAAACAAGTATCCAAAATGTATGATTGGCTGGAATAACGGAATGAAAACGCTCGATACACTCATTCCATTTGCGAACGACATCTGTAGGCCAGCAGAGAGTGATTGGCGAACTCCGCTGAACGTCTCAGTTCTTCGTGAGCTTCGTGAAAAGCTGTCGCGATTTGAAGGCCCTCACGTAATCGAAATAGGTGGCATAGGAAATGTGGGTGATTATTTTTACTGTAAGGTTAACGAAATTCGTTCTGAATTCGGCAATACAATTGCTAAGTTTGCCGAATCAGGAGTGCATGGAGCCGGTTGTGTTTGGCCAAGGCGTTAAATTTATATATGATCATCGGCTACCACTGACGTACCATTGCATAGCCCAACCAAGAATATTGTCTTTTTTCACGACATCAATCAGCCGCGCTCGTATTCAAACGGCAGACTGAATGATCCGGCGGCAGGTGTTGAGGTTTCCTTGGAAGCTGTTTTTTCATAAAAACGATCATGCGCTTCTTAGATGTCAAAACAGATTTCGCCTTCAAGAGAGTCTTTGGCAGCGAGCAGTCCAAGGGAGTGCTGATAGACTGCCTCAATGCGCTGATTGACTTTGGCGGCGAACGGATCACCGATCTGACCATTGTTGATCCGTATCAAATTCCTTTGCTCAAGGGGATGAAGGACAGCTATGTGGATGTGAAGGCGGTGCTCTCCAATCAAAGCAAGGTGATTATCGAAATGCAGGTGCTGAATGTCGAGGGCTTCGAGCAGCGGGTGCTCTACAATGCCGCCAAGCTCTATTCGACGCAGCTCAAGCAGGCGGACAGATATTCGACCTTGGAGCCGATCATTGCCCTGACGATCACCGACTTTGTCATGTTCCCGGATATTCCAAAGGTGATTTCGTACTGGAACCTGATGGAACGGGAGTTTCTTCTGCAATACAGCGATGACATCGAGCTGATCTTTGTCGAGCTGCCGAAGTTCAGCAAACAGGAGAACGAACTATCCAGCATCAACGACAAGTGGCTTTATTTTATTAAACACGCTGGCGAGCTGAATTTCATTCCGCAGTCTTTCACCGAGCCGCCTTTGCGCGAGGCTTTTGATATTGCCAACACCGCTGCCTTGAGCGAAGAAGAATTGGAGATGCAGTTCAAACGGCATGATTTCATCCGGGTGCAGCGCGGCCTGCAAGATAAGTTGGCCAAGGTGGAAAAAGAAGCGCAAGAAGCACATGCTCAAGGCATTGCTCAAGGAAAACGAGAGACCGCCCGGAACATGCTGCGGGAGAACATCTCTGCGGATACGATCAGCAAATGCACTGGACTCAGCACGGAAGAGATTGAACGGCTGCGGAATAACGGCTGATGCTGTCGGCTCATTTTGAATATTCATCAGAATTGACACAAAATTTGACACTATAACAACCTGTCCACGCGGCAGGTCAGGCAAGGAGGCTTATGAAATCAGGGAGCAATTTGGAGCGGGTGCTCCGCAGCGGCCAGTTCGCCGTCACGGGCGAGCTGGGGCCGCCGAAGAACAGTGACCCGGAGGTGGTCCGCGCCAAGGCGAGGCTGCTCAAGGGCAAGGTGGACGCAGTCAACATCACCGACTGCCAGACCGCCATTGTGCGCATGTCGTCTATCGGCGCGGGTCTGCTGGCTCAGGCCGAGGGCGTGGAGCCGGTCATCCAGATGACCTGCCGCGACCGCAACCGGATCGCGATGCAGTCCGACATGCTGGCCGCCGCCGCCTTGGGGCTGAAGAATCTCCTCTGTCTGACCGGCGACCACCAAAAGTTCGGCAATCATCCCGGCGCAAAGGGCGTGTTCGACATGGACTCGATCCAGCTCCTCGGCATGATGCGCGACCTGCGCGACGGGAAGAAGTTCCAGTGCGGAGAGGAACTGAAGGGCAAAGCTCCGCAGCTTTTCCTTGGCGCGGCGGCCAACCCTTTTGCTTGGCCGTTCGAGTTCCGGGCCGTGCGCATGGGCAAGAAAATTGCCAACGGCGCAGACTTCATCCAGACGCAGATCATTTATAATGTCGAGAAGTTTGCGGCCTTCATGAAGCAGGCCCGCGAACTCGGCCTGACTGAGAAGGCCTACATCCTCGCCGGCGTGACCCCGCCCAAATCGCTGGGCATGGCGAACTACATGAAGAAGTTCGTGCCGGGCATGGATGTGACCGACGAGGTCATCAAGCGGATGAAGGGCGCCAAGGATCAGAAGCAGGAAGGCATCGACATCTGCGTGGACATCATCAATCAGGTCAAGGAGATTCCAGGCGTGGCCGGTGTCCATGTCATGGCCATCGAATGGGAGGAGGCGGTCGGCGAGATTTGCGAGAAGGCCGGTCTGCTGCCCCGTCCGACCTTTGCTGACGATGCCGCCGCTGTTCAGCCTGCGAAAGAAAGCGCGGCTCCTGCTGCTGAGACCATTGAGGTGCGCGGCGCGGCGGCTGATGAGCTGCTTCAGCAGGCCAAGGCCGAAGCCGAAAAGATTATCGCCGCAGCCCGGAAGGAAGCAGAGGCGTTTGCCGCTGCCGCCCTTCCGCAGGCTGGGGCAGAGATTCAACCTGCCGCAGCAGCGGCTGATGACGATGCGGGAGAGCATAAGATGAACGAGCAGGGCCGCAAAGCGGCATTGGAATCCCTGAACAAAGGGCTGGAGGCATTGAAGAAGGCCTACGGACTCAGCGATGATCAATTCAACGCCTTGATGAATTTTGTTGATGCGGCGGCGGTTTTGAATCAAGAGCCGAAGTGCTGCAAATCTGCGGCGGCACCTGTAGCTGCGCCAGTCGCTCCGGCAGTTCCGGTTGCAGATGACAGCGCAGCCAAGGCGGCAGCAGAGGCGAAAGCTAAAGCGAAAGCTGAGGCCGACGCGGCGGCAAAGGCTCAGGCAGAAGCAGCAGCCAAGGCTGCCGCTGAAGTGAAGGCCAAAGAAGATGCGGCTGCCAAAGCCAAAGCGGATGCAGATGCCAAGGCCGCTGCGGAGGCGAAAGCAAAAGCTGAGGCGGAATTGAAGGCCAAAGCTGAGGCTGAAGCAAAAGCCGCTGCTGAAGCTGCTGCGAAGTCGGCAGCCGCCAAGCCTGCTCCGGCAACTGCATCGGCTGATTTCTCCGCGCCTGCGCTGAAGACTGGTGAAGCACCCTTTGCCGAGCGGGCCAGCAAGGTGCCTGCGGCCAGCTATAAGGTCGCTTATTCCGGCGCGATCCGTGAAGTGCCCCTCGGCAACGGCGGCAAGACCGTGACGGTGGGCGGCGCCAGCTCTCTGCCCTTCCATCTCTTTGAAGGCAAGATGCCGCACAAGCCGCTGATCGCGATGGAAGTGATGGACATCCGTCCCGACAACTGGCCTGCCACCCTGAGCAAGTATTTTGATGACGTGATGGGCGACCCGGCAGCTTGGGCGAAGAAATGCGTGGATGTGTACAAGGCTGACGCGATCAATATCTGGCTGGCTGGCACCGATCCCAACGGCGCGAACCGTCCAGCGAAAGATGCGGCCAAAGATGCGGCCAAGGTGATTCAGGCGGTTGACGTGCCGATCATTGTCTGGGGCTGCGGCAACGCGGACAAGGACACCGAGACTCTGCGCGAAGTCACCTCAATGATCGGCGATAAGAAGGTTTGTCTCGCTCCGCTGGAGGACAGCAACTACCGCTCTGTCGGCGCGACGGCAATGGCTTTCCGCTATCCGGTCGTGGCTGCCTCGCCGATTGACGTGAACTTGGCCAAGCAGCTCAACATCCTCTTGGAGAACCTCGGCGTGGGTCTCGATACCGTGCTGATGGATCCGTCTGTCGGTGCGCTCGGCTACGGCATCGAATACACCTACTCGGTCATGGAGCGCATCCGTTTGGCGGCCCTCACCCAGAAAGATGAGAAGCTGCAAGTGCCGCTCATCTGCAATTTGGGCCGCGAAGTCTGGAAGACGAAGGAGGCCGCCCTGCCCACGGACGAGCTGCTCGGCGACCAGGAGCGGCGCGGCATCATGATGGAAGCAGTGACCGCCTCCTGCATGTTGATGGCAGGCGGCGAGGTGCTGATCATGCGCCACCCCAAGGCGGTGAGCATGGCCAAATCGCTGATCAATGGGCTGGTCGGCTGACCGGACAGAACCAAGCACGCACATTAAGGAGCTGTTTCTATGTCAAAGATCATCTGTTCCGCAGCCATCCGGGGCGCGCATAAAATCGTGGACATGGCGGAAGCCAGCTACGAGGAAGCCCTGAAGAAGTACGGCCCTGAGCACGAGGTGTCCTTCCCCAACACCGCCTATTTCCTGCCGATCATTTATTCGATGCTCGGCGCGAAGGTGCAGAAGCTGGGCGACATGAAGGACATTTTTGTTGAATGCCGCAAGCTGCTGCCTGCCATTGTCAGCGACAACATCTGGCTGCCCTATCTTGCGCCTGCGCTGGACGCGGGCATGGCCACCTATTTCGCCGAGGAGATGTACGAAGCCATCCGCTATCTCAACGAGCCGAATTTCTACACCAAGACCGAAGATCCGCTGCCAAACAACCTCTGGCTGGGCGCGGCGGACGACGTGATCTTCCGCAAGCGCGGCGTGGAGTTTGTTGACGGCACCGCGCCGGGCTTTGCTGCCATCGTCGGCACGCCGGAGGATAAAGCGGTGGCCTCCAAGATCGCCTTGGAGCTGCAAGAGAAGAATCTGTATATCTTCATGCACGACCAGTCCAAGGGCAAGAACATGGCCGAGCTGCTGGTCGAGAACGGCGTGCAGGTCGGCTGGAACACCCGCCTTGTGCCCTTCGGCAAGTCCTACACATCGGTGGTCTTCGCCATCGGCTTTGCCTGCCGCGTGGCCTTGGCCTTTGGCGGCGTGAAGCCGGGTGATTACAAAGCCAACCTGATCTACAACAAGAACCGCACCTTCGCCTTTGTCATGGCCTTTGGCCCGGTCTGCGACGAGTGGTACGCCAATGCGGCAGGCGCGATCAACTGGGGCTTCCCGACCATTTCTGACTACGACATCCCGCAGGTGCTGCCCACCGGCATCTGCACCTACGAGCACGTGGTTTCGCAGGTGCCGCACGACGAGATCGTGCAGAAGGCCATCGAGGTGCGCGGCCTGAAAGTCAGCGTGACCAAGATTGACATCCCCATGTCCTTTGGCCCGGCCTTTGAGGGCGAGCGCATCCGCAAGGACGACCTGTTCATGGAGTGCGGCGGCGGGCGGACGACCGGCGTGGAAGTGCTGGTCTCCAAAGAGATGGACGAGGTCGAGGACGGCAAGATCATCCTCGAAGGCCCGGACATCAGCGACATTAAAGCGGGCCAGAATCTGCCCATCGCCATACTGGTCGAGGTGGCTGGTCGCGAGATGCAGTCCGACTTTGAGCCGATCCTGGAGCGCCAGTTCCATCACCTGATCAACTATGTGCAGGGCATCATGCACATCGGCCAGCGGAACATCATGTGGATCCGCATCGGCAAGGGCGCGGTGGAGAAAGGCTTCTCCTTCAAGCACATCGGCAAGGTGCTGCACGGCAAGTTGCATCAGGAGTTCGGCGCGATCCTCGACAAGGTGCAGGTGAAAATCTACACCGTGCAGGACAAGGTGGACGAGGTCATGGCCCTAGCCAAGCAGGTTTATACGGAGCGCGACCTGCGCCTTGGCTCGATGACCGACGAGACCGAGGAGGTCTTCTACTCCTGCACCCTCTGCCAGTCCTTTGCGCCGAGCCATGTCTGCGTCATCACGCCGGAACGCATCGGCATGTGCGGAGCCTACAACTGGCTGGACGGCAAGGCTTCGTTCCAGATCAACCCAACTGGCCCGAACCAGCCGATTCCCAAGGGCGAATGCACTGACCCGGAGAACGGCTATTTCACCGGCATCAACGAATTTGTGTCGCAGGCTTCACGCGGCGCAGTCACCGAGGTGAGCTGCTACTCGCTGATGAACAACCCGATGACCGCCTGCGGCTGCTTTGAGGCCATCGCCGCCATGCTGCCGCAGTGCAACGGCATCATGGTCGTCAACCGCGACTACATGGGCATGACTCCGTCCGGCATGAAGTTCACCACGCTGGCAGGCATGGCGGGCGGCGGAATGCAAACCCCTGGCTTCATGGGCGTGTCCAAGCACTTCATGACCAGCCCTAAGCTCTTCTTGGCCGAAGGCGGCCTGAAGCGGATGGTCTGGCTGCCCAAGATGATGAAGGAGGAGATCAAAGACAAGCTGATCGAGCGCTGCAAGGCAATCGGGATGCCGGAGCTGTACGACATGATCGCCACTGAGGAGCAGGGCACCACCGAGGCGGAGATCTTGGCCTTCATGAAGGAAAAGGGCCATCCTGCTTTGGAGATGGAAGCAGCGATGAGCTGATTGCCGAAGACGATGTAAGGGACGGAGCGGTTCGTTCGTCCCTTGCTGACCCTTGAGGATGATGCGGGGTTGTTCTATTTTGAAGAGAATGGTCTCGATTCAAAATAGCCTTAGCTCTCTTTTGAATCGAGACCACTCTCTCTTGAATGAAGGTTATCTTTTTTTGAATAAAATATCTCCCATTCAAAAGAGACTGACTTCTTTTCAGAAAAGAAGAGGCTCTTTCGAGAAAAGGCATTGAGCGCGGAACGGAAGGAAGGCTGCGATGATCGAAGGGGAGCTGCCGCTGGGCTTGAGCCTGATTGTAACGGGGTAACGCTTGAGAAACTGGATTGGTGATGTGCGCCATTAAAGAAATGAGCACGTCGGATCAGGAAAAACTGGATCAGGAAGAATGTGAAATCTTGGAAGCGTTTGAATCGGGCAGGATAACACGTTCAAAGGATGCTGCCAAAACGCAGGATCGGCATCGGAAATACGCTGAAGCAATGTTCAAGAAGGATGCCCGTATCAGCATTCGGCTCCCATCCAAAGATCTTCGCGGCTTACAGAAGAAAGCTCTTGTTGAAGGCATTCCGTATCAAACGTTAGTCGCCAGCATTCTTCATAAGTATGTCGAAGGTCGTCTGCGCGAATAGAGCGGCTAACGCTGAGGCGCGGGCCAGTTTTGGCGTGTTGTCTCTTTGAATCCTAAACCTGTGCGGCGTGTTCAACGAGCGGTTTGAGCATCATGAAAACAGTAACATTGCGAATAGACGACGGCATTGCCGATAAGTTCTTATGGCTGCTGAAGCATTTCAAGAATGAAATAAAAATATTGGATCAGTCAGAGTATGTCAGCGATGATGAATATTTGAGATCAATTGACGGTATGGTTCAGAGCATTCAAGAAGCCAGAAGAGAGCCAAATTGCAACGGGGTCACGCTCGATAAGCTGGAGTGGTGATGTACACCGTCAAATTCATGACGCAAGCCCAGAAGGATGCCAAAAGGTTAGCCTCCAGCGGCCTGAAAGAAAAAGTTCTGAAACTGATAAAGATCATCCAGCACAATCCATTGCAGTATCCGCCGGAATACGAAATTCTGAAAGGCGACATGAGCGGTTTAATCAGCAGACGCATCAATAAACAGCATCGCTTGGTCTATGAAGTTTTTGAAGAGGAAAAACTGATCAAAGTGTATAGCATGTGGAGCCATTACGAGTAAGCGATTAAATAAACAAAGCACCAGCAGCCGGGCGGACAGAGAATCGTGTTCCCGGTGTTCTGATTCTGATTTTTTGAACAGGAGGATAAAATGGCATTAACCGGTATACAGATTCTCAAGATGCTGCCCAAGACCAACTGCGGCAAGTGCGGCATCCCCACCTGCTTGGCCTTTGCCATGAAAGTGGCGGCAGGTCAGGCGGAAATCGCAGCATGTGTTGACGTGAGCGAGGAGGCCAAGGCCACCATCGGCGAGGCATCGGCTCCGCCCATCCGCACGATCAAGATCGGCGGCGGCGAGGCGACGTTCACAGCAGGCGGCGAGACCTGCCAGTTCAGGCACGAGAAGCGCTTTGAAAACAAGACCGGCCTTGCCGTGCTGATCAGCACCAACGAGGACGCGGCTTCGGTGGACGGCAAGCTGAAGCGGGCCGCGTCCTTGGAGTATGAGCGCGTCGGAGTGATGATGCGCAACAACTTGGTGGCGATCAAAGACGTGGGCGGCGTATCCTTGGCTGACATGGCCAAGAAGGTCATGGCTGCCGCGCCCAAGCAGGCTATCATCCTGATGAGCGGCGATGTGAACGCGCTCAAGGCCGGAGCTGCGGCCTGCGGCGACAACAAGCCGCTGCTCTACGGCGCGACTGCTGAGAATGCCGATGCCTTTGCCGCGCTGGCCAAGGAAACCGGCTGCGTCATCGGCGTGAAGGGCAAGAATCTGGATGACCTGATTGCCACGGTGGACAAGCTGATGGCCGCCGGGGTGAAAGACATGGTCATTGACAGCGGCGCGAGAACCCTGCGGGCCGCCTTTGAGGACAGCATTGTCGCCCGGCGTGCGGCGGTGAAGACCAAGTTCAAAGCCCTCGGCTTCCCGGTCATCACCTTCCCCTGCGAGATGTGCGACGACCTGATGATGGAAGGCATGATCGGCTCGGTGCTGATGGCCAAATACGCCGCCATCGCCGTGTTTTCCGACATCCAGGGCGACGTGCTTTTCCCGCTCCTGCTGGAGCAGCTCAACATCTTCACCGATCCGCAGCGGCCAATGGTCGTGGCCGAGGACATCTACCCGATCACCGGGCCGAACGAGAATTCGCCGGTGCTGATCACCTGCAACTTCTCGCTGACGTATTTCATTGTTTCCGGCGAGATCGAAGGCTCCAAGGTGCCGAGCTGGCTGCTGATCAAAGACACCGAGGGCCTGTCCGTGCTCACCGCGTGGGCGGCGGGCAAGTTCGGCGCAGACTTGATCGCGGCCTTTGTCAAGAAGTCCGGCATTGCCGACAAGGTCAAGCACCGCGAGCTGATCATTCCGGGCTATCTCGCCACCATCAAGGGCGAGCTGGAAGAGGAGCTGCCGGAGTGGACTATCACCATCGGGCCGCGTGAGGCAGGACATCTGCCTGCGTTCCTGAAGGAGTGGAAGCCGGCGAAGTGAGGTGAATGAAATTCCCTGCCGTCATTCTGGCGGCAGGGGAAATTTCTTAATACAACAACGTGGCTTGATATGTATCATTATGAAGTTATAAGCGATGAATATCAATTTGAAGAATTCATCCAAGCACTCTTTAATGCAAAATATTCTACGCAATCTTTCCAGTTATATGGTTCTAAAGGTACATCTCAGCATGGTATTGATATTTTTTCAACAGAAAAAAGGATAGTTATCCAGTGCAAGAAAAAAGATATATCACGATCAGATAAAACGTTACGCGAGGAACTTATCAAAGATATTGAAAGTTGCTTGCGAGAGTTAAAGCAGTTGCAATTTAGTTTTAATATTTTCATATTAGCAACGACGACAAAGAGATATACATCTGTCCAAGATCACGCCGCTAACTTGTCAGAAAACAGCCCATTTGAAGTTCAATTTTTGAGTTGGAAAGATATTGAACGATTAATCCATCAATTTCCTGAAGTTAGAAAACAATACTATCCTCATCTCGCCGTAGCTGAGTCATCAAGTGGCAATAATCGAAGTATCTTACAAGAGATAAAAGACAGTTCCATTTACGCGCCAGTTACTCAAGTAGCTGGAGATTTTTATCTAAAAACTGATAAATCTCCAAAGATAAATATTCTTCCGCCGCCGACAAGTATAGGCGGTAATCCCCTATTAAAAAAGTCAATTATTGACAGATTCAACAAGATTGGCGAAGAGCGAGAAAAACGTTTTGGAAAGTCTGCATATGGCGGCATGTATGGAAAATTTAAGCGTGATTTCGGAATAAAAAAAGAAGAACAATGGACCAGAATTTGGTTATGGCCAGCAGCGTGCGCAGTTCAAATAATTAAATATTTAGATGAAAAATATAGCAATACAATAGCAGGAAGAATCGAGAAAGCAGCAACAAAGGAAGGCTGCATCCCGAAAAGACCTTTTCTTTTTAAAAAAGAAGGCGAGCTACTATCGCAACTTCAAGTAGATAGGGGATATGCAAAAGATTGTTTGCATAAATATTTTGGCGTTACTTCGCGTAAGAATTTAACAGATTCACAGTTTTGGCAATGGATAAGCTATTTGGAAGAGGAAGTAAAGAGAGTGTATGGAGAAGATTATTGATCAGAGAATAGTAAAATGATAGATAAGTACGAAATAATTACATTTCTCAATCAATATTTTTCATTCTTTGACACAGAATATAATGTATCAAAAATAGGTCTATTTGGCTCATTCGCCAGAAATGAACAGAGCGACAATAGCGACATAGACATAATTATTGAATTTAAAGAGGGAACTGAAAATATCTACGAACGAAAAAATGCGCTGAGAGAATTTCTGTCAAAACATTTTCAACGCGAGGTTGATTTGTGCCGTGAAAAATATCTAAAGCCGTATGTCAGAGATTATTTAAAAAACGAGATAATCTATGTTTGAAAAGGATAGGCTGAACATTCTGACAATGCTGGATGCTGTAGCGAAAATATTTGATTACACCAAAGAGTACAGCCGTGCCGATGAGTTTTACCGCAGTCAAAGAGACTTCGACGCAGCGATGATGAATTTCATTATTCTTGGCGAAATGGTCACGCGGCTATCCGATCAATTTACAGAAAAATTCAACCAAGTTGATTGGTATAAAATTCGCGGTTTCAGAAACATCGTTGCTCATAACTATTTCGGCATTGATGCGGAAGAAGTTTGGGAGATCATTCAGTTTCACCTGCCAAAGTTAAGAGACCATTTAAATATAATTAAAGATCGCATGTAGTATTTTTATAGAACCTGCAAATTTGATAGATCATACGAGCGCATACAATAAAACGGAGTATCAGGCTTAACCTGAGAAGCGGATGCCAATCGTGAAACAAGTCGCGTCGTTAAAATACGGTGTTGTTTTCAAGAAAGCATTCTGCGATCCAGAGATATTTACCGCATTTGCCAGCGATATCATCGGATTTCCGGTGCAAATTGACCATGTGGAAACTGAGAAAGAGTTTGCTCCGCCAATTGGTTATGTGAAGCCACGATTTGATCTGTTTGCAGAAGACCGCACGCATCGGGTGATTGTAGATATTCAACACGCCCGCACAGCAGATCATTATGACCGTTTTCTCTATTATCACTGCGCCGCTATCCTTGAACAAATTGCTAAGGCAGAAAATTATCATTCGCCATTGCAGGTTGTCACCGTTGTGGTTCTAACTTCAGGAGACCGTCATCAGCAGGACTTTGCCATCACCGATTTTGCGCCTCGCAATCTTGATGGAATGCAGATTAACGAAATTTCGCATAAAATAATATATCTTTGTCCGAAATATGTCTCTGAGGCAACGCCAGAGCCATATCGGGAATGGCTGCTGGCGATCAATGACACGCTTGATGAAGAAGTTGATGAGACACAATATCAGCAAGCTGTCATCCACAAGCTCTTTGATCTGATTCATCGCAGTCATATTTCCCCTGAAGATCGGGCGAAAATGATTAGACACTATATCGATTTTTTCAAGCAATCGGCATTGACTTTTTGCCAAGGTCTGAATCTTAATCTGAAATTGTGCAGTGCGCAAGCAATCTCCATGACTGTGTCAGCAAACCAGCGCA
>NZ_JBLWEN010000045.1:0-8859 GCF_048287415.1 Candidatus Electronema sp. JM | reverse complement strand
GAACCCGTCAAATAAAATAATTCCGCAGGAGGCCATGGAATTCAGCTGACAAACTGCTTCTTGAGAAGATTTCAGCAGCAGGAATTTCGGGAGTCACAGGGATATCCGAGGTCTGGATGCAAAATTATATAAACAAAAAATATGAAGATGTTCCTGAGCGGACAGAAGATGTTTTTTAAAAAAGCGGACTAATTCTGCAATGCAATATGGTCTTTTATTCATCATTACAATGAAAATATAGCTCCAAATTTAGCCACCATGTCTTGAGGACTACCTTTTTTATCTGTTCTTTCAATTGGATTTTTTAACCAGATTGGAATGCGAGCGGATCATTCATCTTGATAAAACAGAAAATCTTTTTGTTAATTACATTAGATATTTCAAAAAAAGTAATATTATTTAATAATAATGATTATGGCATTATATAAAATATTAAATAATATCATAATAAACGATAACTTTAAATTCTTGACATCTATTGGTCTCACGATGAATGACCTGATGCGCCTCAAGTATGCCAAAATGAGCTGGATGATTGAAACAGGCTCATCGCGGCATCAAACTCAAATCTCCGGAAACCCGGCATGGTGTAACAACGACATCACTTCACGCTGCTTTTATGTAGATCAACATTAGTGGCATCAATCAGCGCGGTGATGCTGTTGACGATCTTTTCGTAGGATTTCTTCCTGACTTCATCGTCTTTCACATCTTCCGCGAGCCGCTGCGCCATGACGATATGATCGTTGATGACCGGCTGGGTGAAATAGCGGTTGAGTTGCGTGAGTGACAGCTTGTGGACATCAAGGAAGGTTTTGGTGATGTACGCGCTGATACCGCCGCCGATGGCGGAAATGGCCGCGCCTGCGGCAACATGGTTGGCGTTGGGGTCTATGATGATAACACTGCCGCCCCAGAACATGAAGCCCATGCCAGCGCACATAGAAAGGATGGCGAAGAAAAAGGACAACGAGGCACGGATTCTTGTTTCCTGATGATACGTTGCAATTTGCTTGCTGTAGAGATTGAAAAGTCTCTCGATTTTTATGCCTTCTTGACTTCCAGGGACAATTTCATAAGCATTGCTTTCGGCTTCTTCAAGTTTTCTCTCAGCTTTTTGCGATTCACGTCTTTTAAGATAAGCAAAATATCCTGTAGATATTACAAGAAAAATGATAGATATAGCAGCGAACGTGTTGCTAAACGCCACTGAAATTGCCTTAAAGCCGAGACAACCTACTATGATCAGGAGAAAAATAGCACCAATATCCATTTAAAACGAAATTTTAAATTCATATGTTTTTGAACCAAAACTGCCTGTACTCCGGCGTTGGTTAAAACGAGAAAGTAGCTCGCACTATTGCAGATAATTATAACGCTGCATATCTACAACAACAAACTTTCCTTCGCCACGTACTGTGATGACTGCTTCACAGGCAACGGCAAGCCATTTCTCAATGGCGGTGATGCCCTCCGTCCTGATCTGGCTGGCGGTTATGCTGTTCATATCCCCCCTCTTTTTCCTGCGTTCCGAAAAACGGCTGCATTGCACGACTGTAAATCAGTTCCCTGTTGCAAGTAAGCGGAAAAGCGGCTGGCGAGCCGCTCCGCTCATTCCTCCAAATTCACCCAGACCGAAACCCGGTCGCGGCGGCCTTGGCTGTCAATCAGGGTGATGCGGGCAAGACCCGGCCCTGGCGACGGACAGGAGATGATTTCGCTCTGCTGTTCTTTGGCCACAGGCTGGCCGTTGATCAGCCAATGAAAAGGCGGGGTGCCGCCATGCGCTTTCAGCACCAGCACCGGCTCGCCGCTGAGATGCAGACTGCTGCCGTCCACCGGATAATAAATGCGGGGCTGGCTCTGTTCAGTCGCCGAGCGGCTGAAATATTGCAGATGCGGCGGCAGTTGATTGTGACTGAGCCGCCGGAAACCGGCAGGCGGGATGTCAGCAGCCTCGACTTGCGCGGGCAGCGCGGCAAAGGCTTGCAGCAGCACCGGCACGGCCAGCTCGGCTCCGGTGGTGCGCTTGCCGTAGCCGCCGTCGGGCCGCCCAACCCAGACTCCGATCGTGTGCTGCCGGGTGTAGCCAATGGCCCAGGCATCACGGAAGCCGTAGGAGGTGCCGGTTTTGTAGCGGATTTTTGCCGTTGTTTGCAGACCGGCGGCGGCAGGCAGGCTGCGCAGAATTTCATCCACCTGCCAAGCGGCTGTTGGAACCAGCAGGCGGTTTTCCGGGCCGGGCGGCGCGGCAGGATTGAAGGTAATGGGCCGGAATTCCCCCTGATCAGCCAAGGCGGCGTACAGGGCGGTGAGGTCGCGCAGATTCGTGGCTGTGCCGCCCAAGGCCAAAGACAACCCTGCCTCGGCCTGACTGTGGCCCATGAAAACGCCGAGCGAGGCGAAGCGGGCCAGCAGGTTCTGCGGGCCGACGCGTTCCAGCACCTGCACCGCAGGCAGGTTGAGCGAACGCTGAAGTGCCTCGCGCACCGAGACCCAGCCATGATGGGTGCGGTCGAAATTGTCCGGGCCGTAGCTGCCGAAGCGGTCCGGGCGGTCGAGAATCAGGGTTTCTGGATGCAGTATGCCCTGCTCAAAGGCGAGGCCATAAATGAAGGGCTTGAGAGCCGAGCCGGGCGAACGCCGCGCCTTGGTCAGATCAAGACTGCTGATCCGCCAGCCGCCAGAGCCGACATGTGCCAGCACCTGACGGCTCCGGTTGTCAACAGCCAGCAGGGCCAGCGTCCGCTTGCCCTCCTCGCCAAGACGCTGCTGGGCCTGCGCGGCGATGGCTTCCATTTTTTCCTGCGCGGCGCGATCTAAGGAGCTGAGGAGCAGTTCCTTGTCTGGCTGAAGGGCGCGGAGCTGGCGGCTGAACTGCGGCGCGAGAAAAGGAGCCGACTGCCGCTTGGCAGGCAGCGGCTGCGTCCGCGCCAAGTTCGCCTGATCAGCACTGAGCAGTTCCTTCTCCGTCAGCCGTTCCAGCACCCGGCTGCGGGCCAGCTCGGCCTGCGCAGGATGACGATCTGGCCGCCTCCGCTCCGGCGACTGCGGCAGACTGATCAGCAATGCCGCTTCAGAGGGCGTGAGCCGGGCCGCGTCTTTCTGGAAATAAAAAAAGCAGGCCGCTTCAATGCCTTCAATATTGCCGCCATACGGGGCCAAGGTCAGGTAGGTTTCGAGTATCTCCCGCTTGCTCAGATGCCGCTCAAGGCGCAGGGCCTCGGCCATTTCGATCAGCTTGCTGCGCACCGTGCGCGGGCGCGGATGGAGCAGGCGCACGGTCTGCATGGTGATGGTCGAGGCCCCGGAAACCGCCCGGCCATGCCCGGCCAGCTGCCTGACCGCCCGGCCCAGCGCGAGCGGATCCACGCCCCAGTGCGACCAGAAGCGTTTGTCCTCGCAGGCCAGCAGCAGGCGGATGAAATCCGGGTCAATGCGCTCCAAGCGGGCAGGCAGCCGCCAGTAGCCGCCCGGCGCGGTGAAAAGATGCAGCAGTTTGCCGTCCCGGTCCAGCACTTGCGCCGAGCACGGCACCGGAAGCCTGCGCAGCAGTGGCGGCGGCAGAGCGAGATACGCAAAAAAAAGGCCGCAGTTCAGGACTGCGGCGGCAAGCAGGACAAGGCGGAATTTTTTCATCCTTGAGGCATTGTTAGATCGGGCCTGCAGTGCTTTTCACGAGTCACAGGCCACAACTTGGGTTTTCTGCCGCCGTTTCTCCGTCCACCGGAGCCAGCTCCTCAGATATCGCCGCCAGCAAACCCCACAGCTCGGCGTATCTGTCCTTCGGCACAGTCAGCCGGACTAAGCCCTGCTGGACATCAACGGTGGTGAGCACGGCCAAGCCGTCGTAGCCTTCAAGCAGGAAGCGGAACAGGCTGATGCGGTCAGTGCGGATGCGGAGGAAAAAGGTGCGCATGATGTTGTTTTTCAGTTCAGAAGAGCAGGGGCGGAAAATTTTCCGCCCCTGCAAGTGTGTGTCGTGCTATCTGCCTTTACTTGCCCTGCTGACCTGGGAGGAGGAGCCGGAAGCCCAAGTTGCCGTCGCGGTAGTCCGGCGTGTACCTGAAGCGGCTCGCCGCCCGCACGCCCTTGGGCGAGTCGCCCCAGCCACCGCCGCGAATCACGCGGGTCGAGCCGGAGGAAGCACCGACAGGATTATCCTTCTTCTTTGGCTCATACGCTCCGTACCGGTCTGCGCACCATTCCCAGACATTGCCAAGCATGTCGTGCAAACCGAACGAATTGGGCTGAAAAGAACCGACTGGCGCAGTCTCCGCATAGCCGTCATCGCAGTTGTGGCTAACTCTTCTCCTTTTTTGAAGTCTGATCATAAACATTCGCATATTTGCAAGCCTCATCAGGTAAATCACCCCAGAAATATGCCGTGCTGGTTCCGGCGCGGGCCGCATATTCCCATTCCGCTTCGGTCGGCAGGCGGTATTTCCTGCCAGCTTTGCCGTTCAGCTTCTTGATGAAGTCCTGCGCGTCATCCCAAGAAACCTGCTCCACCGGATAGTCATCGCCCTTCTGAAATTCAGCCGGATTGCTGCCCATGACCTTTTGCCACTGTCCCTGCGTCACCTCGGTCTTGCCCATCCAGAAGCCGTCCACGCAGACTTCATGCAGCTTCTCGGCATCTTCGCGGCCTTGCTCGCTCTCCGGCGAACCCATCTGGAAGCAGCCGCCGGGCACATAAACCAGGTCCATGCCTGTAACGTCGTCAACCTTGATGTCGCCCTGCTGCGGCTCCGCTTTTTTCCGTTCCAGTTCAGCAGCGTGGCGTTCGGCCTCTTCCGCCCGCGCTTTTGCTGCCAAGGCATCCGCTTCGGCTTTCGCCTTGGCAGCAGCTGTTTCAGATAATTTCCGCTCCAGCTCCGCCGCCCGCCGCGCTGCCTCGTCATTGGCAGGAGGCGCGGAAGATTGAGGCGGTGCCGCTGCTGCCGAAGCATCAGGCTTTGCCGCGCCGTCTTTGCTCCCGCTGTTCATCGCCGCAACCAACGCGGCTATGGCGGTGATCAGCGCGGCAATCGCCGTGATGATGCCGGGCAGCGTCTCCCAGAACGATTTTTTCTTTTCCTCCTCAGCCATCGTCGCCTCCTGCCAGCGCTTGTCAAAAAAAATCAGACCTTCAGCGAGGCATCCACCCCGCCAAGCAAGTCCTGATGCTTCGCCAGCACCGGCGCAACCACTTCGTCAAGAAATTCCTCAGTCTGCTGCGGAGCGCGGCCAGTGAATTCCTGATAATTGCCGATCAGCTTTTCCAGCTCGTGCAAGGCAAAGGGAACGCGCTCATCCGCCGCCAGACGGACAAGCAGGTCATTGTCCAAGCCTTCCTCCTTTACCGCCAGCCCAGCGGCGACAGAGTGCTCGCGGATGACCTCGTGCATCTCCTGACGGCTCTTGCCCTGTTCAACGCAGGCCATGAGAATTTTTTCCGTGGCCATGAAGGGCAGCTCGGCCCGCAGATGCTTTTCAATCTGCTTGGGATAGACCACCATACCGCTGGTGATGTTGACATACAGCCGCAAAATCGCGTCCGTAAGCAGGAAGGCCTGAGCCATGTCCATGCGCCGGATGGCCGAATCATCCAGCGTGCGCTCAAACCACTGGTTGGCGGCGGTGGCGGCAAAGTCGGCGGGCAGACCCATCAGCTTGCGCGCCAGTCCGGTCATGCGCTCGGAGCGCATCGGGTTGCGCTTGTAGGCCATTGCCGAGCTGCCAACCTGCTTCTGCTCAAACGGCTCCTCCTGCACTTTCAGGTTGGAGAGCAGGCGCAAATCCACGGCAAACTTGTGCGCCGACGCGCCGATGCCCGCCAGCGTCTCGGCAGTCTTCATATCCAATTTGCGCGGATAGGTCTGCCCAGTGACCGGGAAAATTTGATCAAAGCCGAGCTTCTCCGCCACGCGCCGGTCGAGTTCTCGCACCTTGGCGTGGTCGCCGTGGAACAGCTCAATAAAGGTGGCCTGCGTGCCGACCGTGCCTTTCGCGCCGCGAGCCTTGAGCTGCCGCTCCAAGGACTCGACATATTCCAAGTCCATGAGCAAATCTTGGATGTACAGCGTGTTGCGCTTGCCGACCGTGGTCGGCTGGGCAGGCTGATAATGCGTGAAGCCCAGCGTGGCCATGTCCTTGTACGTGCGGCAAAAATCAGCCAGATTGGCGATGACGTTGACCAAGGCTTTTTTGATCAGGCGCAAAGCTCGTTTCTGAATAATCAGATCGGTGTTGCAGACGACAAACTGCGAGGTCGCGCCAAGATGAATGATGGCCTCGGCTTTCGGGCACTGCTGGCCGTAGACATGGACATGCGCCATGACATCGTGGCGGATTTCCTTCTCCTTCTTTGCCGCCGCCGCAAAGTCGATGTCCTCGGCGTGCGCCTTCAGCTCGTCCACCATTTCCCGGCTGACGAGTTCCAAGCCCAGCTCATGCTGCGCCTCAGCAAGGGCGATCCAGCACCGCCGCCAGGTGGTGAACTTGAAGCGTTCGGAGAAAAGCTCCTGCATTTCCCGGCTGGTGTAGCGGCTGACCAAAGGCTCCTGATATATGTCGTGATTCATGGCAAGATAGTGCGGATGAAGGTTTATAGGCGGAGAGGAACGGCGGTATTTAAACGCAATCCGGCGGAAAAGTCCACAGCGGTTTGCGGGCCTGCTGCTGGTGCTGCTTATCCCAAACCAAGATTCGTTTGAATGCCTCGTTCAGGTTGACGCTGGCCCCGAAGAGTGTTGGCTTCAGCTCGAACAGGCTGCTGAATGCCTCTGTTGCAGATTGGTTGTCCACATGGAGAACGCCCTTGCTGTCCGCCACCTGCTTGGCATAGACCCCGTGCGTCACCCACTTGGGATCAAGCACGCTGAAGGTGTTTAGCTGAAAGTCCTTGAAATGCACGGCCACGCCGAGATCGTGGAGGAACTCAACCAGCACCTCGCGGCTCTGCTCGTCATCAATGCCCGCCTCGTGGCAGCAGCTTCCCGCGCAGCTCGCTGATGCCATCGCCGGTGCGGCACGAGGTGCGGAAGAAGCAGCGTATGCCGGGATATTTGCCCAGCAGGAAAGGCCGGTTGATGTCAAAGGCGGGGTTGCTGTCAGCGCGCCTGCCAGTTGCGGATGTTGATGCCGTGCGTGGTGTCCTCGTGCTTATCGAATGTCTCGCCGAGCAGCTGCTTGACGAGCGAGGTCTTGCCTGCGGCCCCGTCGCCAACAAAGATGATCTTCACCTCGTTGAGAGGCTGCTTGCTCTTTTCCAGCTCGGCGAAATACCGCCTTATCGCCTTAATCCCCTTCTTGGCAATCTCAGGCGGCGGGGAGGTGAGCTGGCAGATTTCTGGCGGCAAAGTAGTGAGTTTTTCTCCCCGCTGGCTTTTGCCTCCTCTATCATCTTCAGCAGTTCTTCATTCGTCATGGCCTGCGCACCTGTGGTTGTGGTGGTGTAGGGGCGATTCGCGAACCGCCCCTACGGGAATTATCATCGAGATTTCAAACTCGAATGCGACAAGGACATCTCCGCATGCTTCCGTTCGCATTATCCGCACTTTTTTCAGAAACTTTATGGCATATTAAAGCGGATGTTCAACAGCGCTTAACAATAATAAATCACTGTTCAATTCAATGATCATGTTCAAGCAATTTACACATTTCCGCTGCCTGTTTGCGTCCGCACCGGAGATGTGCGGGATAGTTGTTTTCCGGCAGAGGCTGATTTTGGTTGTTGCCCCGCAAAAGACATGCACTGCTACGGATTTAAATTGTGTTTGCGCATTTCACGGCTTGGAATGATCATATCATTATCCATTGACACCTTTCTTGATGGATTTGCAGGAATTGCACCCGCAGGCAAAGGCTTCATTGATACGTGCGACATTCTTTGCTGATGGAGCGTCACGGAGTCCTTTTTGTCACTCCTCAGAGGAAAAATATGAAAACTCAGTTTCCTGCTTCTCTTCTCAAATTCTGCAAGCGTGTCAGAAAGCGTATCGAAACAGCAGGCTCCCATTTGACGAAACGTTTCAAAACAGACCAGATTCGTGCGCATGATCTTTGGCATTTTCAGCGCCGTCTGATTCGTAAAATCTTGGCGCATACAGTCTGTGTTTTTTTTAACTTAGACCCAAGTTGTGACCTATAAATCTTGAAAAATCCATGCCTCCCCGCATGTGTTATATTTCTGCTGTCCAGCACGAATATAACCGCACACAGAGGAAGACATGGAACTCGAAATTACAGCATTTTATTGTTTATGCGATGATTTCTTAATTTCTGAAGGCTGGCTTGACGACCGGCAATGCGCGATGAGCACAGCGGAGGTCATGACCGCAGCTCTGACAGCCGCCGCTTTTTTCTCCGGCAGTCATGAAAAAAGCTGCAAATTTCTTGAAGAGCATGGATATATTTCTGACATGCTTTCAAAAAGTCAGTTCAGCCGCCGCCTGCGCGGAATTCCTGAATCAGTCTGGCGGACACTGCTCAGACAGCTTGCCATGCTGTTTCACACAATGAATTCATTGAAAATTTATCTCGCGGACAGTTTTCCTGTCCCTGTCTGCCGGAACATCCGCATGCGGCGCTGCAAAATATATCAGGACGGATGCTTCCGGGGACGTGTTTCAAGCCGGAATGAATACTTTTACGGGCTGAAAGTTCATGCGCTCATGACAGAATCAGGAATTCCTGTGGAAATATTTCTGTCTTCATGGTCATATTCAGACACAAATTCTCTTTATGATTTCTCCTTTCCTCTTCCTGCCGGCAGTGTCGTTTATGGAGATAAAGCATACAACGCCTATAATGTTGAGGATGATCTTGAACAGTCAGATGTTCATCTGAATCCTGTCAGGAAGAAAAATTCAAAAA
>NZ_JBLWEN010000044.1:0-55491 GCF_048287415.1 Candidatus Electronema sp. JM | reverse complement strand
AACAGCTTTCTTCTTCATAATTTTAAAAAATATAAAAATGATTTCAGCCCGCATCCGCTCCTTGCGGAAAACTGGCAACGGACATCAAAGCAAGACTGAGCCTTTCAGATATTATATTATTTTCATAATAAATTCAATGCCGTTCTAAGAATCTTCAGCTTTATCACTCATAATTCACTACCACCGGCTGGACCGACGCTTCCAAGGAGAGGCCGATTACGGATATTGCCAGGCGAAAGACATGATTATTACGGATTCAAATTGGGACTCTGTATTTCAACACTTGGAATGATCAAAAAATTATTTAATTCTTCCAGCGCGTCCTCATGACATTCAGTGCCTTGAAACTCTTCTGGATTAATTTGAAGGAACTATCCTGCAGACAAATGATTCATTGATAAATTCAGGCATTCTTTTCTTATGGATCGACATAATATTCTTGTCGTCACGCCGCCTCGGAATAATATGAAATCATATTTTTCTGAACATCTTCTCAAATTCTGCGGACGCGCAAGAAAGCTCATCGAAACTGTCGGCCCGCAGCTGACGGGATGCTTTGTCCGAACGTACGATCTTTGGCATTTTTAACACCGGATGATCCGTAAAATTTTGGCTCATGCTGTCTGTGTTTTCCTGAACTTATCCTGCAATCGCCCTCCGCTTGATCTGGATGGGCTGGTTGCAGGATAAAGAGTTGCACATTAGGTGATATAGTGTCTATTGAAGGACAAGATTGCGTTTCTGACGACAATTTCAGAGTTGACGGTGAAGCAGTGAAGCATGAGACAGTCGGCTGAAGCTGACCACGCCAGCTTCAGCTATCAATCGAAGCCACCGGCTTTCAGCCGGTGGAGCATTCATTCAGCAACGCTCAAGAGGGAGACCACTGGAATTGTGACAGAGGATAAATAGGCTGCTCGCAGCCGGAGTAGGAAATCAGCAGCCTTTGGCCAGAACTGACCAATGCATGCATTCTAAAAATTGATGCGGTGCTGGATTGCTCTGGCTTGGCTGACCTTGATGGACAGGACTTGAGGGGTAAGTGCTATTTTTCGATGAAGACCGCTGCGCTTTGATGGGTTTTTTTTGATTAGAAAAATACAACTGAGCATTATAGAAATAACAAGTTAAACGTTATCAGTGAAACTGACTTGATGCTATAGAACCGCCTGTCAATGTCATAATGTATGGATAAAAAATGTAAATAGCTACTGATTGCACATTGCTGTTCATTACAATACAATCAAATTTCAGGTATTTTTTATTGAAAATAATTTTCGTCAATTCAATCGCAGAAAAACTTGTCGGCACATCAGACAGCGCACTCTTTTTGACAGCCTCTTTCATAGCCCAAAGCATCGTTAAACGAGTTTCATGATCGCCGATATCAGGCCATTTATCCAGCAAGTCCAATTCATTCGTTGAAGCAAAATAATCGGTCAGCAAAGGAAGTTTACCCGATATTTTCTGAAGATCAATGCCGCAGCTCTTTCCTTGCGTAGTCAATGCGACTGCGTATCCACCGCTATGGGAAATAGAAAGCAACATATTGCGCTCTCCCGCCGGTCCAATGACAATAGGTTTTCCATATTCATTCGGCAGCACAGTCAGATGCTGGCTGTGCTGCCGCAGTTTTTCCGCATCTGATTGATTCAGCAGTGCCAATTTTGCGGCAATTCTTCCGCCAAGCCATTCCCGCCGCCTTTTCGCATGATGAAATCGTTGAAAATAATCCAGCTCTTGTTTGGAAAGCAGCATGACCGTTTCTTCCTCTTGCAAACAATCAAGATTCACCAAACTTGCTTGAAAAAGCTCTGAAAAATAAACACGGCCATAACCGCAAAAAACAGAGAAAAAGTCTTCAATATTTTTAAAACCACTCATTCTATTCGCATATGTCCCGATTGCAAAAAAATATTCTTGGAACTGTCAAACTTTGAGAGTCCCCCAGCAGAGCCGGGGGGTACTTCATTATAGAAAACTATTCCAACGCCGCCACGCCCGGCAGAACCTTCCCTTCCATCAGCTCCAGGAACGCGCCGCCGCCGGTGGACATGTAGGAGATGTTCGCCGCTTCACCGGACTGCATCACCGCCGCGTTGGAATCGCCGCCGCCAGTGATGCTCAGGGCGTGCGACGAGGCCACGGCGTGCGCGAGGGCCATTGTCCCGCGTGCAAAGGCATCCATCTCAAAGGCGCCCATCGGGCCGTTCCAGACTATAGTCTTTGCGTCAGCCAGCACTTCGGAGAAGCAAATCACCGAGGCCGGGCCAATATCCAAAGCCATCCATCCTTCGGGAATATCCTGCACCGTCACCTGCTTGCAGACCGCATCCGGCGCGAAACGGTCAGCGGCAATCACATCTATCGGCAAATAAACCTTCACGCCTTTGGCTTTCGCGTCCGTCAAAACCTGACGCGCACTTTCCAGCAGATCGTCCTCAACCTTGGAAGCTCCGACCGCAACGCCTTGGCTCTTCAGGAAGGTGTTGGCCATTGCCCCCCCGATCAGCATCTTGTCCACCTTGTCCAGCATTCGGGTCAAGGCGTTGAGCTTGCTGGAAACCTTGGCCCCGCCGACAATGGCGACTAAAGGCCGCTGCGGCGCATCAATGGCGCGATGGAAATAGTCCAGCTCCTTGTGCAGGAGCAGCCCGGCGGCCTTCTCTTTCACGTGCGCGGTGATGCCTGCAACGGAAGCGTGTGCCCGGTGCGAAGCGGCAAAGGCATCGTTAATGTACACATCCGCCAGCGCGGCGAGCTGCTTGGAGAATTCCTGGTCGTTGGCTTCTTCTTCAGCGTGATAGCGCAGGTTTTCGAGCAGCATAATCTCGCCGCTGCTCAAGGCAGCAACAGCTTTTTCTGCCTCCGGGCCGACGCAGTACGCCGTCAGCTTGACCTCTTTGCCAATAAGCTCCGCTAAACGCTTCGCCACCGGAGCCAACGAATACTTCTCCACCCGCTTGCCTTTGGGCCGCCCCATGTGCGAGGCGAGAATCACCTTTGCGCCCTGCTCCAAGGCATACTGAATGGTTGGCAGCACGGTGCGGATGCGCAGATCGTCGGTGATTTCGCCCTGCTCGTTCATCGGCACGTTGAAATCCACCCGAATCAGCACCCGTTTGTCCTTCAGCTCCAGATCGCGGATCGTCTTCATGGTTCGCCTCCTTTCTCAAACCATCTGATTGGCGACAGAAACGGTCAAATCACCAAGCATGTTGGTGTAGCTGCCCAGCTCGTTGTCGTACCAGCCGTAAATCACCGACTGGGTGACAGGAATCTCCAGCACCGCAGGCACCTTGCCGGGATCAAACTCAAAGCCTTTCAGCTTCAGGTGATCCAGATGCACTTTCAGCGCGGCGGTGCGGGTATGGGTCTCGGTGCCCTCAATCACTGCGGCGGCCTGCGGCGTGCCGATGATGTCGGACGAAACATTCTGCGCCTCTGAGTATTGCAGATACGGCGAATTGGCGGCGTAATCGCGGTAAATGCCGTTGATCAGCTCGCGCTTGATCGGGTTCTCCATCTCATCCTGGAAGTTCATCACCAAGATGATCAATGAGCCGGTGGCCGTTGGAATGCGCACTGATTCGGCAATGAAGCCGATGCTCTTCATCTCCGGGATGACAAGGCTGAGAGCCTTGGCCGCGCCGGTGGTGGTGAGGATGATGTTGTTGAGCAAAGAGCGCGTCTTGCGCAGATCAGTCGCTCCGGCGGAGGGCACGCTGTCCAGCACTTTCTGACTGCCGGTGGCGGCATGAACCGTGACCATCGAGGCGGTCAGCATCCGTTCCGCGCCGAAATGATCGAGCAGCGGCTTGATCATGTAGGACAGACAGGTGGTGGTGCAGGAGGCGGCGGAGATGATGGAATGCTGCTCCGGCTTGTAGTCGTCATCGTTGATGCCCATCACCGCCGTGACCGCGTCGGCGGGCATATCCAACCCTTTGGATTTGATCTTGAACGGTGCTGAGACCAGCACTTTTTCCGCTCCGGCCTGAAGATGGCCGCGCACTGAGCCGCTCTTTGCGTCGGCATCAGCAGTCGGGTCTTTGAACACGCCGGTGCTGTCCACGACGATGCGGACATTGTTCTCCTGCCACTTGATATCTTTCGGATTGCGGGCCTCGCGCAGAATGACGACCGGCACGCCGTTGACGGTCATGGTGCCAGCGGCCTCGTTCAGGTTCTCAATCACCCGTCCGCCCTTGTGGCCGTGCAGGTAGGTGGAGAGCTTGCCGTAGGTGGAATCTTTCTCAATCAGTGAGGCGATGTCCTCCAAGCCGCCGCCGACCTGACGGCCCAGATTGACCACGATTTCCGAGAAATGCTTGCGGGAGACATGGTGCCAGAGGGAAAGTTTGCCGATTCTGCCAAGACCGTTGATGCCGAGTTTCATGCTTGGGTTCTCCTTTTTGTGCAGAAAATAAGAAATATGTCTTCCGCCTGTCCGCCAGACGGCTGTGTGCGTGCGCCGCCGCTGCCAGAAGGCAGCCATGCAAAGTTCGGGTGAATATTTTCCCAAAGAGCGGTATGATGCGCTGATTCAGCTATCTATGATAGGTGATAAATGCGCTTCTGACAATATCAAACCCGATTGGTGCGGAAAAATATCCATGAAAAAAGCAGTTGTTCTTCTCAGCGGCGGGCTGGATTCCACCACGGTTTTAGCGATTGCCCGCAGCCGGGGCTTCGCCTGCCATTGCCTCAGCTTCCGCTACGGCCAGAAGCAGGATGTCGAGCTGGAGCGGGCGGCGGTTATCGCCAAAAACATGCAGGCCGCGCAGCATCTTGTTCTCCGGCTGGATTTGGGCCTGATCGGCGGCTCGGCCCTGACAGCGGCCATCGAGGTGCCGAAAGATCGCAAAGCGGAAGAAATCAGCGAGGGTATTCCTGTGACCTACGTGCCTGCGCGGAACATCATCTTTCTTTCCCAAGCAGTCGCATGGGCGGAAGTTATAGGCGCGGCGGACATCTTTCTCGGCATCAACGCGGTGGATTACAGCGGCTATCCCGACTGCCGCCCGGATTTCCTCCACGCCTTTGCGCAGGCAGCCCATCTCGGTACAAAAGCAGGCAGCACCGGCAATCCGTTCCGCTTTCACGCCCCGCTAATTGAACTGAGCAAGAAGGAGATTATTGAAGTTGGCATGAAGCTGGGCGTGGATTACTCGTTAACGCATAGCTGCTATGATCCGGTGCAGGGCTTGGCCTGCGGGCATTGCGATGCCTGCATCCTGCGGCTGAAGGGCTTTGCTGAGGCGGGAATGAAGGATACGGTGCGGTATTATTCTCAGGAGTTTTAAACTGTCAGCTCCATAAGAGCTGAGAAAGCAGAGGAATTCCAAGAAAGAAGAATGCGAAGCGGCGGCGCGGACGGCCAGTCCTCATGAAAACTTCAGGATTTCAAGTTGAATGGACTTTTTCATGAATGTAAAAAAATCCGCCATCTGGCTGTCCGCTGGGAAAGACAGCCCTGCCGCTTCGATTCTTTTCTCTGTCTGTTTGTTTTATGTGGGCACGACGAATAGTGGGACAGGTTCATTCTTCAGCGCCACATCCCTTCTGCGCTCCTTGGGCAGCTCATCGACATCAACGATGCGCAAGGCTTTGGTCGGGCAGGCGGCGGCGCAGGCCGGGACATCTTTTTTATGGCAGCGGTCGCACTTGACGGCAAGATGCTGCTCGGCGTTGCGGCTGATCACCCCGAAAGGACAAGCAAGAATGCACGACCAGCAGCCGATGCAGCGTTCTTTGTGGCGGAGGACAAAGCCGCGATCATTCTTGTAGAGGCAGCCGGTGATGCAGGCGGCCACGCAGGGCGCGTCGTCGCAGTGGCGGCAGAGCACCGGCATGGTTCTGCCGCCCTGCTGCTCGACAAAAAGCCTGCGCTGGGGCGGGCTGCTCTGGCTGACTGCGGCGACGAGGTTCTTGTCTTTGGAATGAGCGACCCGGCAGGCGATTTCGCAGCTCCGGCAGCCGAGGCATTTGTCCGGCTGGACGTAAATAAGCTCCATGAACGCGCCTCCTTACAGACCAAGGCCGACCCGGCGTTGATCAATGACCGCCAGCAGGGCGGCAGCGGCCTTGGCAGGGTCTGGCTCGACCAGAAAATAGCCGCCGAGCAGCCCTTTGATCTTGTCGGTAAGCACAGTTGCGACCAGTTTGCTGCCCAAAACCGGCGGGGCAATGCCCAGATGCACCGGCAGGCCCGCTGCCACGGCCCAAGTGCCAATAGCGACCGCCTTTTCGGTCACAGCTTCCGGCGCGGAAGCCACCACCGGCAGTTGGCTGAGGTCAACGCCGAGCTTGTCAGCCACTGCGACGGCCACGTCCACAGGCCGGGCGTTGTCCACGCAGGATCCCATGTGCAGCACTGGCGGCAGCGGCCCGCCCAAGCCCGCCGCTTCGCCCACCGCAGTCAGCACAGCGGCCAAACCCGTACCTGCATACTGTTTTGTGGCCTCTGAAGTCATGAAGCCGTGGCGGGCGTAGGCAGACGAAGCGCAGCCGGTGGCCAAGATCAGCACATTGTTGGCCAGCAGCAGCTTGACCATCTCAACATAATTGCGGTCTTGCGGCACCTTGACGCTGTTGCAGCCCGCAAAAAGGCAGATGCCCCGGATATTGCCTGCGACGATGTTGTCAATCAAGGGCTTGAGCGGGTCTTCACTATTGACCTTGGCCAGCGTGGCAATGATTGCCTCAGCCGAGAAACCGGCAATGGCCGCCGAGGTATGCTTGGGAATGCAAACCTTGTCGGCGTTGCGTTGCTGGAAATTGGCGATGCCCTTGCGCAGTATCTTTCGGGCGCAGTCCGCCGCCCTTTCATCGCAGAATTCCACGTGCTCTGCGCCCGGCATCTTGGCGATGGGCATGGTGGTGATGATTTTGGTGTGGAAGCACTCCGCCGCAGTGGCCACCGCAGGCATGATGCACTGGTAATCCACCACCAAAGCGTCCAGCGCGCCGGTCATGATTGCAGTTTCCTGCGAAACAGAGCTGGTCGCCAGCGGAATGCCGTGCCGCATCAGGACTTCATTGCCCGTGCAGCAGATGCCGACGACATTCAGGCCCTCGGCTGCGCCTGCCTGCTTGGCCGCTTCGATCATTTCCGGCTCGGAAGCGACTTGGGCGATGATGTCGCTGAGGAGCGGATTGTGGCCGTGCAGGGCGATGTTGACCGCGCCGCTCTTCAGCACGCCGAGATTGGCCCGGCTGACCACCGGCTGCGGCGTGCCGAACAAAATATCGGCCAAATCAGCGGCTAAATGGCAGGCGGCATAGTCGGCAAGGGCGCATTTGAGTGCGCCAAGCAGGATGTTGACCGGATCAGCGTCCACACCATAGGTGGTGCGGTGCATGACCTCGGCCACGCTGCTGTCAATGCTGGTCGGAACAATGCCAAGCCGGGAAAAGACCTCCAAGCGGCCCTTGGTGACGGTGGTCGCGGCCCAAGCAAGTCCTTCGTCCTTGTCGCTGAACTCGGCCAGAGCTTTGTCAGTCAGATCACGCGCAATGTCGCGGCTCGCGCGGCCCGCTGTTGCAATGCCGACACGGGCGGCGACGGCCTTCAGCTTGGCTTCATCTGTGATGGCATAGTCAGCGGCCTTGCCAGCCGCGATTTTTTTCAGCACGTGCGCCAAATGACGGGCATGGCCGCTGTGCGAGGCCGTGCCGCCTGCCACAGCGCGGGCCAAACCACGGGCAACAATGGTGTCGGCATCCGCGCCGCAGATGCCGCGCTGCGCTCCTTCGCCAAAGGGATCAATCCGGCATGGCCCCTGCATACAGTGACGGCAGCAGACACCCAACTCGCCGAAACCGCACTGCGGCAGCTGGGCCTCGTAGCGGTCCCAAGCGGTCTGGAGCTGCGCTCCGCCTTTGTGGTGGGCCAAAATTTCGGTGACGGCGGGGTCAATGGAACGGTTCATAGTAAATCCTTCTTGTTATCTCGATGTTCGTCATCTACTGCTTCATCTCCGCCATCACCTCGCGGACAATCGCATCTCTTTTGCCGCCGAGCGGTATTCGGCAGCGGATCAGGTTGGCATAGACACCGGCCCGCTCCGCCTTGCCGAGAAAAAGCAGTCCGGCGAGACGGTCTTGCTCAAAAATGAGCTTGCGGTAGTTGCCGCCGCAGGCTTCCGCGACAACCTCATGCTGTCCTGCCGTGCCCTTGAGCAGTCCAGCAGAGAGCAGGGGCAGTCCAGCGATTTCCGTGCTGTTCATCACCGCGAGCATGGGCGGCGCAACCGCCTTGCCGCCGCTCATATTGCAGCCAGCGACCCTGCCGCTGCACACGGCATTGCTCCAAAGGCCGCTGACTGCCGCGCTGCCGTCAGCCTGATCGGTGAATTGCATCAGATCACCGGCGGCATAGATGTCCGGCACAGACGTGCGCATCTGCTGATCCACCACCACGCCGCGTTCAATCGTGATGCCGGATTGCGCGAGGAAAGCAATGTTCGGCTTCACGCCTGCGGCCAGCAGGACAAGGTCAGCAGCGGCTGTGCGGCCCGACGCAAGGCGCACGCCGACAGCTTGGCCTGCCGCAGTCATGATTTCCACCGGCGCATCCTCCGTCAGAATGCTCATGCCCTGCTGCCGCAGACGGTCGGCGACAGCATCAGCGGCAAAGGCATCCGCCCGCAGCGGCAGAATGTGCGGCTGCTGCTCAATCACCGTGACTGCCAGCCCGGCCCGCAGCAGCGCCTCGGCAGCCTTGATGCCCACCAGCCCGCCGCCGATCACTGCGGCGGCCTTGCAGCCGCGCAGGAGATGCCGCCTGATTCGCGCCGCGTCATCCAAGCTGCGCAGGGTGAACACGCCGCCGCTCTCCGCACCTGCCAGATGCGGCAGAAGCAGCTCCGGCGCACCGCCTGCGGCCAAGAGGAGCTTTTTATACGCCAGCTCCCGCCCTGATTTAAGGCTGATTAGCCGCTTTTCCGAGTTGACAGCCACACATTGGTCGTGCAGCAGATCAACCCCGCTGATTGTCGAGGGATGCTCGGTGAAGAGGATTTCCTCCGCCGTGCGACTGCCATCTAAAAGATAGGGAATGAGCGGGCGGTAGTAGAACGGCAGCGGCTCGTCCGCCACCACCCGGATTTCCGCGCCCGGCAGATTCCGTCGCACAGCGGCCAAGCCTGACGCGGCGGCAATCGAGCCGCCCACAATCACGTAGTCCATCCTGATTTCTCCGTTTCAAGGCTCCGCTATGCTGATCCGCCTGGCATTTCCGCTGTGTCTGCGGAGCAGAAGCCGCAGGAAGCACAGCGGGACATGAGCAAGACTGTTTAAAAATCAACTAACTCCACATCAAAGACCAGCCACGCATTCGGCGGAATAATGCCGCCGCCTGCGCCCTGCTCGCCGTAAGCGAGGCTCGGCGGGATGATCAGCGTGCGTTTTTCGCCCTTCTTCATGCTGGCAAGGGCCATATCCCAGCCGGGAATCACCCGGCCTGCGCCGACTGGAAACTGAATCGGCTCGCCCCGGTCATAGGAGCTGTCGAATTTGCGGTCGTTCTCCAGCAGGCGGCCTGTGTAGTGGACGCTGATCTTCGTGCCCTGCGCAGGCGTTGGCCCTTGCCCTTCCTTGTTGACCGTCCAGTACAGTCCTGCCTTGTTCGACTGCGCTTTTGGCCAGCGTTTTTTGATGAGCTGGGCGGTCTGCTTCTGCGCCTCAGCAACAGCGGCATGCTGCTTTGTTTCCAGCTCCGCCTTGACCCGGTCAAACGCGGCCTGATCAGTTGCAAATTTCTGCGCTTTCTCGCCGTGGCGGATGATCTCAATGGTGCTGATCACATCGCCCTGCTGGATGGCATCAACCACGCTCTGGCCTTCAATCACTTGGCCGAAAATGGTATGCTTGCCATTCAGATGCGGCGTGGCGACATGGGTGATGAAGAATTGCGAGCCGTTGGTGGCAGGACCGGCGTTGGCCATCGCCAGAATGCCAGGGTGGGTGAACTTCAGGCCAGGAACAATCTCATCGGCAAAATTGTAGCCCGGCCCGCCGGTGCCGGTGCCGAGCGGGCAGCCGCCCTGAATCATGAAGTCCTTGATCACCCTGTGAAATTTGAGGCCATCATAGAAACGGGTGCCGGTTGCCCTGCTGGCTCCGCCGTAGGCCAGCGTGCCTTCCGCCAGTCCGGCAAAGTTGATCACCGTCAGCGGCGTTTTGTCGTAAAACAGCTCCAGCAGGATGTCGCCCTTGCCGGTTTTGATCTTCGCGTACAGTCCATCTTTCATTTTTTGTTCCTTAGATGCAGGTGGTGAAGGTGTTGACGTTGGCGCAGGAGCAGCCGGAGCCGTCTGGCTGGCGGCAGGAAATGCTGTAAAAACAAGCAGTGCCAACGCGGAAAGAAAACGCAAGGTTGAGACAGTCATATAATCCTCCTGAATGCTGGTGAGCACCTGAAAATAAAAATGCTCATGGCAGTGCCGCTGCCATATCGTTAAAGAATTTACTCAGATCCTCTTGTTCAACGCAGTGAGGAATTAGGCGGGGTAAAATTTGGATCAAAATAAGCAGCGCATCTGATGCTGCACATCTTCAGCAACACGAAAAACAGGAGCTGGTGGCTGCCGTTGAGGAAGATGATCGAACACTTCGTGATTCCATCGCTCATCACGGCGCAGATTGGCAACTTGGATATTTTTTCATATAACCGCCTGTTGCCGAATTCGCTCGATAATTGCGCTGGTCGAACTGTGGCTTTTAAAGACGATCCGCCGCACCGAGCCGCCAGCGGCCTTGACCTCCGCCGCACCGACGATCTGCTCTTCCGGCCAGTCCGCACCCTTCACCAGCACATCCGGCAGCAGCGCACTGATCAGCCGCTGCGGGGTGTCTTCCGCAAAAATGGTGACAAAATCCACGCAGCCGAGCGCGGCCAACACTCTGGCCCGCTCATTTTCGCTGTTCACCGGGCGGGACAGTCCTTTCAGCCGCCGCACCGAGCTGTCCGCGTTCAGGCCGACCACGAGGCAGTCACCGCAGGCGCGGGCCTGCTCCAAATAGTCCACATGCCCGGCGTGGAGCAGGTCAAAGCAGCCGTTGGTGAAAACGACTTTGCTGCCCTGCTGCCGGATCAAGGCCAGCCGCGCTTGCAGGGTTTCCAGCGAGACGATTTTATTTTTATCCCAGCCCGGCCAAGGCCGCTCGCCAGCCGTACAGAAGCGGGAGCGCAGCTTGTCTAATTCCGTCTCGTCAATCTGGGCCTGAACGCATTCGGCCTCCTCACCTGCTTCAGCGAGAATCGTTCCGTCCGGCGCGATGATCAGCGAATGTCCGGCCAGCCTGCCCTCGCCAACCGCGCCGCAGCCATTGCAGGCAACGACGAAGGCTTGATTCTCCACCGCCCGCGCCTGCGCCAGCAGCCGCCACTGCCCCAGCCGGGCTGAAGGCCACTGCGCCGACACCACAATCAGCCTGCTGCCCGCAAAAACTTGGCTGCGGCTGATTTCAGGAAAACGGAGGTCATAGCAGACCAAGGCACCCAGCGACCCGAAGGGCGTGGCAATGTGCAACGGCTCCTGTCCGGCCTGCAAATAGTCTTCTTCCTGCCAAAAGCGGAAGAGATGCTGCTTCTGATACGTGCCTGCCACGCCGTCCGGCCCGACAACGAACAGCGTGTTGCAGGGCTTGCTGCTGGCCTGCGGCTCCAAGAGCGAACCGGCAAACCAGAGGCTGCGCTCCGCCGCTGTTGTTTGCAGCGCGACAAGAATTGCCGGTGTCTGCTCGGCCAGCGCGGCTGCGTTGGGATAATCAAAACCGCTGGCCCAAACTTCCGGCAGAACAACAAGGGTGTTTTCCGGCAGCGTTTGCGCGTCCAGCAGCTCGTGGAACTGGCGGAGATTGGCCGGAATGTCGCCGGAGCTGATTGCCACTTGCAGGCAGGCGGCGTGCGGGAACAGAGTGCTCATGCTTGCAAACGCTCCGCAGCCTGCGCCGCCAGTTCAGCCACAGTCACTGCGCTGATTTTTCCATCCTCATAGAGCCGCAGCATCGCGCTGTCCGTCATCAACTCATGCAGCCGCTTCGGGCAGGAACAGCGGCCCAGCAGGCCCGCCGCACGCGCCGCCAATCCGCGCACTTCCGCGTCCGGAGAAGCAAAATACTGCGGCAGATCGTCGGCCATGCCCTTGGCCAAGGCCAGCTCGCGGCGGCACTGCGCCAGTCGTCCGGCAGCCCAGAGCAGGCCGCGCTGCAAGGTCTCGTGCTCCAGAAAATTGCCGTCCTGATGCGGCAGCTCGCCGTCGGGCCGCATGTAGGAAAGGAGCATATGAACGTATTCTTCGGCCAACCCTTCATGACGGCAGAAAATCTCGGCCATCGCCTCCGGCACGCCCCAGCCGATGCCGCCCGATTCCTCGTTCAAGCTCCAGAGCAGGCGGCGCATGATGATCCGCGCGGCCTCCATCTCCTCGTCCGCCAGCCGGGCGACCGTCCAACCCATTGCGGTGACGGCGTGCCAGCGCAGCCGTTCCTCGCTCCGGCAGATGGCGGCGATGAGGGCGTTGACCGCCTCTTTCGCATCCAACGCCGCCAAACCGCGCTGAATTTCGGCCAAGTCCTCCTGCTCAAGCAGCTCAAGCACCTGCTGCTTGATTTTGCGGGCACTCATGCCCCCTGCTGCGCCGGAGGCGTAAAGACCCGCTTGCCCAACTCGGCATCAAGCAGAAAAAGGCCGGAGCTGTCCTTGCCGATCAGGCGCAGCTTGCTGAGTATCTCGCCGACTGCTGACTCTTCTTCAACCTGCTCGGAGACAAACCATTGCAGAAAAATTTTGGTCGCATGATCCTGCTCGGCGGCAGCAATATCCATCAGTTCGTTGATTTTTGCCGTGATGCCTTCCTCATGCCGCAGCACCTGCTCAAAGGCTGCGAGCGGGCTTTCCCAGTCCGCATCAGGTTTGGCGACCGCCTCCAGCAGTGCCCTGCCGCTCCGGCTGATGATGAAATCATACAGCTTCATGGCATGAAGCAGCTCTTCCTGCACCTGGACCCGCATCCACGAAGCAAAACCGGACAGGCTGACAGAGTGAAAGTACGATTCAACAGACAGATACAGGCAGCTTGAATACAGCTCCGCATTGATTTGGTGATTGAGGGCTTCAGCAATTCGTGTTTTCAGCATGATAATATCTTGTCAAAATCCGCCGCGCGGCATTATTCCTCGTCATCGTCGCCACTGTCCTCCCGTTCGTCAATGCGCTGGAGTCCTTCCATCACCAAACCCATGAAGCCGCCCAGAACAGGGTATTCTTTCTCCTCTTCCGTCAGCCCTTTGGTGTAGGTGAAACGCCCATTCTGCTGCACGAGCAGGGAGAAAAAGGCATCTTTGTCCTTCAAGCTGCCGTAGCGGCAGCCAACCAGCTCACCTTCATTAAATAAGGCTTCGCCGTCACTTTCATTGAAAGTGAATGTCACCCGGCCAGATTTGCCGCCGGAATTGATCATCTGAAATAACTCGACCGGATTGATCTCAGTCAGCTCGCCGCTCATGCCGGAGCTGATTTTGCCCTGCCGCAAGGTGTTCTCCTGAGCACGGTTGACCAGCACGCGGTAGAAAAAAATTTGCAAGATGGGGTATTTAGCGAGCACGTGCTTGAAATCTTTGGCATTCAGTACCGCCAACTGGCAGGCGGTGCGGGAATACACCGAGGGATAGGTCAGTTCGCCCGAAAGCAGGCTCATCTCGCCAAACATGCCGCCCGGCCCGATTTCAGCAATAATCTCGCTGTCTTTCCGCACCACCGCCACTTTTCCTGACAGCACCACATAAAAGGTGGTGCCGCGCTCGCCTTCTTCAATGATGATCTTGCTGGGCGGGAAGCTCTTCATTTTCATCAGAAGAGCGAGGTCTTGCAAATCAAAGTCGCTCAACGGCTCAAACAGCTCCATCTCGCGGAGGATGTTGAAAAACTGGGCGATGATCTGCTGCTTGGCCCGCTGCTCCGCCGCCCTGAGCAGATTCATCTGGAGGGTGGAATAGGCTTTTTCCTTTTTGTACTCGAAACGGATCAGGCCAGTGCAGCCGCCGCACTCAAACTTGGCCTTTTGCACCCCTTGCCGGGTGATTCGCTGCTCCAGCGGCTTCGTCTCAGTCAAGACTTTGAGCAGCTCGCGCATCAGGAAGAGGCAGACCGGTTTGTCCCGGTCAATATGCAGGGAGGAATTTTGGATGGCGAATTCTTCGCCCACGTTGTACAAGGGGCAGGAGCATTCTTCTGTCACCACAAAGACGGCGTTGCGGAATTCCATGCGCTCAACGGAACTGCTTACTCGTCCTCATCCATGTCAAAGTCTGGTTCTGCTGCTGAAGAAGCCGGGGCGACCGCCACGGCCTGCCGCTCGTCAAGCTGCTGAAGTCCTTCCATCAGCAGGCCCATGAAGCCGCCTAATGGTTGCAGTTTATGATATTTTGCCGCCAGATTGGTGTTATAGCTGAAAGAGCCTTTCTTTTTCCCCATCACTTCAAACAAGGCTGGCTTGCCTTCCAACTCGCCGATGGTGGCATAAACTATTTCTCCTTCATTGAACAAAATGACAGCATGACCGTCCGGGAAGATCAAATCCACCTTGCCGGATTTGCCGCCGGAGTTGATGAGCTGAAACAGCTCCACCGGGCTGATGTAGATCAGCTCGCCGCTCATGCCGGAACTGATCTTGCCGGAACGGGCCATGTTCATCTGCGCCCGGTTGACTAAGAGGCGGTAGAAGAAGATTTGCAGCACCGGGTAGCGGTTGAGGATGAATTTCAAATCTTTGCCGTTGATGGTGCCGAACTTGACCACGGTGCGCGAATAGACCGAACTGCTGGCTGGCTCGCCGGAGAGCAGGCTCATCTCGCCGAAAATTTCGCCGCGCCCGATTTCGGCGATCACCTCCTTCTCACCCTTGACGATGGCCACCTTGCCGGAGAGGATGATGTAGAGATGCGTGCCTCTGGTGCCTTCAGCGATGATCACCTTGTTGGGATCAAACTGCTTGAGCTTGAGCATGGAGATCAGGTCGAGCAAGTCGTGATCTTCCAGCAGCTCGAAGACCTCCATCGTGCGCAGGTGCTTGAACAGGGCTTCCACGTGCCGCTTGCGGGCCTTTTTGTCGGCGATCCGCAGCAGGTTCATCTGCAAGGTGGAGAACCCCTTCTCCTTCTTGTACTCGAAGCGCATCGAGCCGGTGCAGCCCGGGCATTTGAAGGAAGCCCGCTGCATGGACATCTGGGTGAAGCGCTGCTCGCCCGGCTTTTTGACTAACGCCTTGTGCAGTTCCTGCACCAGCAACATGCAGACCGGTTTTTCGAAATCAACGCTGACTCCGCCGTCCTGCACTTGCAGCTCTTCGCCGATATTGTAAATAGGACAGTTGTCCTCTGACGTGACAACAAAAACAGCGTTGCGGTAATCCATGCTGGCCGTCCCGGTTCAAAAAGGAAAAAACAATGCGGTCATGAGCGGCCAAAAAACAGATAGATGACAAAACCGAGCACCGCCGCCGCGCCACCGAGCACCGGCAGCACCTTATTGACTTGCAGCTCGCCGTTCACCACCAGCGTCTGCATGTATTCAGTGCCGGAAAGCCACCAGACGGCGGCAAAAATTGCCAAGATAATCATCTCGGTGAATGACTGCTTCCAAATCAGGTAGCCGATCAACGCGATGAAAGGGACTAAAAAATACGGATTGGTGAACAATCCGGCAGCATCAACCTCTTTAATCTGGTGCGGCACCCCTGTGCCTTGCAGCCAAGTCACTATCCCGCTGAAAAAACTGTCCGAAGCTGCTGCGCTCGCCATTTTTCCGCTCCTTCGCAGATCAAGTCACACGGTTCCCGGCAGGAAGAACTCTCTGCCGAATAATCAACACGTTCAGTTCCAGAGTACCAGCAGAGACAAAAAGCTGTCAATTAAAAAACTTGTCTGCCGCCTGCGAAAAAAGGACAGGCGGCAGGCCGCGTCTCAGGAGGCGGCGGGACAGCAGCCTTTGCAGCCTCCTCCCTCGCCGCAGGCCGGAGCCGCTTTGGCATCTTGCCCGCAGCCCTTTGCGCTGTAACCGTCCGCATACCAGCCGCCGCCTTTCAGATGAAAGGCACTTGCGGAGACCAGTTTTTTCATGGCGCCGCCGCATTCTGAACATGTCGTCAGCGGCGGCTCGCTGATTTTCTGCTGCACTTCAACGAGCCTGTCGCAGGCTGAACATCTGTACTCATACACAGGCATTTTGTCACCTCGTCATGTGGCATCAACTGATTGGCATCATTGTCTCAATCCGCAGCGTCTGCGGCTGGCGGACACAATAATCCCGCCTTGTCCGCCTGTCAACAATGAAAGCGCAAACAGGCAGGAATGCGCTTCTTGCAGCCAGCACGCAGCATGAACGGCACTCTTGTTGCACCTCGCCAATATTTCTGCGTAAATTCATGGCTGCCTTTTGCTCCCACGCCAAATCTGTGCCCGCTGCTTTGAAAAAAAAAAATCTTTTTTCGTGCAAGAGTCTTGCATCAGAAAAGGAAATCAGTTACAGTACGCATCAGTCAAGCAAGATATCATCAGCATCGGGCAACAAACCGCACGCCGGGCGATGATGCAGTGGCGAGTTCAGGCGACATCCTGTCAGATTTGAGACAGGCCCTGTGAGATGCCAATTCAGCTTGACTGTTTTTCACAGAAAAAAATTCATGTTCCTCAGCAGGAAACCAGCTATGAAATTGAGCTGATTTTCTGCATTTTTTACTCAGCAGGGCAGAGCGGAAATTTTTCTGCTCGTGTCTGCTGCTGTCAGTGATCATCTCTTTCCGAAGGAGTGCAAAATGAGCAAAACCTTAGTTGAACTTGCTGCTGAAATTGTCCAGTCACAGGCCAGCGGCTCCAAAATGAGCGGCGATGAGATCAAAAATGCGCTGCAGAACACCTATCAGACCCTGAAGTGCTTGCAGGATGCAGAGAGCTGCGGCTGTAGCGCAGAGGAAAAAGATGCCGCTCCGGCCATGGATCCGAAACGTTCCATCCGCAAGAATGACATCGTCTGCCTTGAGTGCGGCCAGGCGTTCAAGATGCTGACCAAGCATCTGAAGTCGCACAACATGACTGCCCGCGAATACCGCAAGAAATACGGTTTCGCCAGCCGTCAGTCTCTCTGCGCCAAGGCTCTGTCCGACGAGCGTTCAGCAGCCAGCAAGGAGCGCGGCATTCATCCGAACCTGCGCAAGTCCATCGCCGAGCGGGCGGGCAAAAAGAAAAAATCCGCATGATCGGCGTTTTTGACTCCGGGGTCGGCGGGATGACCGTCGCCAAGGCGATTGAGGATATTTGTCCTGAACTGCCGCTGCTGTATTTCGGCGACCTCGCCCGCAGCCCGTACGGCTCGAAAAGCCCCGAAGTCATCACCGAATGCTGCCGCCGCAACACCGACTTCCTGCTCAGTCAGGGAGCGGCGGCGGTGGTGATCGCCTGCAATTCAGCGGCGGCCACCGCCTCCGAAACGCTGCGGCGGGAGTATGCGGTGCCAATCATTGACGTGGTCGCGGCCACCGTGGAAAAAGCGGCGGCAGTGACGGTCAGCGGCAGAATCGGCATCATCGGCACCAGAGCCACCGTGCGCTCGCGGGTCTATGAGCGGCGGCTGGAGGCGGCGCGGCCCGGCTGCAAAATTTTCAGCCAAGCCTGTCCGCTGCTGGTTCCCCTTGTCGAGGAGGACTGGCTCGACGCGCGCGAGACCAAAATGATTCTGCGCCGGTATTTGCAGCCGCTGCGCCAGCAGCAGATTGACACCCTGATTTTGGGCTGCACGCACTATCCCCTGCTCGGCAAACTGATTCAGGCCCGGATCGGCAGGCGGGTGCGGCTGATTGACTCTTCAGCGGAAGCGGCCCGGCACCTGAAAGAATTTCTTGATAAGCATCCCGATATCGCTTTAAATAGGGCGGAGCGCGAGCGGCCAAGCCGCTTTTTTGTTTCAGACTCCACCGGCCCGGTGCAGCAGCTCGCTGACCGCATCTTTGGCCGACCTATTTATTTGGAAAAAGCAGATGTCTAATCCGGCGTTCCGCACATCGTTCCTCCTTCCTCTCCTGCTTCTTGCCCTGCTCGCCGCCGGGCTGCGCGAAACCCGCGCCGCCTCTGAGGCCGAACTGCTGCCGCAGGTCGAAAAAATCCAGCAGCTCTACCGCAGCCTGACCAGCTTCAGTTTTGATTTCCAGCAAATCACCCGCAGCGGCAGGCGCGACCGGCACGGCGCGGGCAGCAGCGTTTTTTACCGTCCCGGCAGCGGTAAACCGGGCATCATGCGCTGGAACTACACTGCGCCTGACAAGCAGATTATTCTCAATGACGGCAAGCAGCTTTCTGTGTACACGGAAAAAGACAAGCAGGTGATTGTCTCTTCAGAAGCAGAGCTGGAAGCTGACATCACTGCTTCGCTGTTTGCAGGCAATCGCAATTTGACCGATGATTTCAACGTGCAGCCTGCGCAAAGCCGCTTTGTTTCTGGCGTAGCTGGGCAGGATATTCAAGTCGCGCAGCTTGTGCCTAAAAAGCCGCACGGGCAGATTAAAACGGTGCATGTCTGGTTTGACAGCAAATCCATGATCCGCAAGTTGGTGATGGAAGATCATTTCGACACGCTGACCGAGCTGGTGTTCAACAACATCAAGTTCAACGAGCTGCCTGTTGGTTCCGCTAAGGTTGCTGAAGAGCTGGTACGGCTGAATTTGCCGCCGGGAACTGAAGTAGTGAAGCAGTAATGTTAAATTTGCAATTTATGAATAGTGACATAAAAAAGTCACTTGATGATCTTGTAGCCGAGATCAAGAATGATATTTGCTTCTTTGGTTTTTGTGGTGTTATTGTTGGAATGATACTGACATGTTCTGTGTTACTTGAATACATAGGAGTATGTAAAGATATTGATTTAGCATCCATGTTTTTTAAAGAGTTCATCTCTGCGAAAATTTTCATGTTTTTTCTGATTGTTTATTTTTCAATAGGAATTACTGACAATTTAAGCAAACATAAGAGACCTTTCTTGAATAAAGCCGTAGCTCAAGCCAAAAAAAGATTTTACCAAACAGGAAGTTCTATAATCTCATTCGTTGCAGGATTTTTACCTTTTATTTTATTTTTTTGGCTGAAAACTTATGATGTTGCTGCGAGAAAGCTATTGATTGTTTTGTTGTTTTTTATTCCTTTTATTGCTATGTCCGTTGTAACAGTAGAACTCATATCTCGACGGGAAAATATCATTGATGGAAATTTTTGCTTCAGTATTATAGCGTTACTTCTTAGCTATTATGCAATTTATCAGTTTGGCTCATAGGAACCAAACAGTTTTCCAAACGTGAAGAGGCTATCTTCTTTTTTCTGCCTGTATTCCAACCATGACCCAAGAATCCTTTGCAGACCTGTTCCAGGAAAAAAATGTCACCGGCCAGCAGCTCCGGCCCGGCGACAAGATCGAGGCGGTTGTTGCCGACATCAGCGGCGAGAACATCTTTCTTGACCTCGGCGGCAAAAGTGAGGGAGTCCTCAGCGCAGCCGAATGCCGCAATGAAAACGGCGAGCTGACCGTCAGCGCCAGCGACAAGGTCACGGTCTTTTTTCTGGCCCAGCGCGGCGGCGAGCTGGTCTTCACCACCCGCGTCGGCTCTGGCCGGGCGGGCAGCGCGGAACTGGAGCAGGCGTTTCAGGCAGGCATTCCGGTCAAGGGCAAGGTGGTTTCTGAGATCAAAGGCGGCTTCCAAGTCACTGTGGCCGGACACCGCGCCTTCTGCCCCTACTCGCAGATGGGTCTGCACCGGATCGAATCGGCTGAGACGTACCTGAATCAGGAAATGGTCTTCAAGATCATCGAGTTCGGCAAGAAAGGCCGCAACATCATCGTCTCCGCCCGCGCCGTGCTGGAAGAGGAGCGCGAGCAGCGCAAGCAGCAGCTCCGCGACAGCCTGCACGAAGGCGACCGCGTTGAAGGCACGGTCAGCTCCATCCGTGATTTCGGGGCCTTTGTTGATCTCGGCGGCGCAGACGGCATGATTCCGATTTCCGAGCTGGCTTGGGGACAGACCGCAAAGGTTGAGGATGTTCTCAGCATCGGCCAGCGGGTGGCGGTGCTTGTCAAAAAGATTGACTGGGACAAAGGCCGTATCTCCCTCAGTCTGCGCGACACGCTGGAAAATCCTTGGGATCGGGTCGAGGAAAAATACCTGATCGGCAGCACGCACAGCGGCACGGTCTCGCGGCTGGCCGCCTTCGGGGCCTTTGTCACGCTGGAGCCGGGCATTGACGGCCTGCTGCATATCTCCCGGCTTGGCGCAGGCCGCCGCATCAAACATCCCCGCGAAGCTGTGTCCGAAGGCCAGGCCGTGACCGTGAAGGTCGAAGGCGTGGACAAAGCCCAGCAGCGCATCTCTCTGGTGCCGGAAGATTACGTCGCCAAGGAGCAGGAGGAAAAAGAGGTGAAGGAATGGACTCCGCCACCGAAAGATGCTGCGCCCAAATCAATGGGCACCTTTGCTGATCTGCTCAACAAGGCGAAGAAGAAGCGGTAAGCACCAAATTGAACGCGGGCATGATCCGACAGGCCATGCCCGCTCCCGCCCCTGCTATTTCCCTGTTTTTCTGCTGAAACCGGAAACGTGTTGATAACAAACGTCTTTCTGGGTCTTTTTTTTGATAATCCTGCGCTGTTGTGCTACAATTCATCCTCAAGTGCGCTGTGCCGCAGTGCGCAATGTTGCAACTCAACAACGTGCCGCCGCTAGGCGGATGAGATATGAACAGCAGGCAGCCAGTCAGAAGAATTGAAGCCTATCGGCAGATCCAGCTTGAACGCTGCGGTTCTTGGGACGAAAGCGTCCATGTTTTTGACGAGGACTCCGCCTTGGCAGTGGAAATGGCCCTTGCCACCGGCAGGCCCCTGCTGGTGCGGGGTGAACCGGGCAGCGGCAAAAGCCAGCTAGCCCGCGCCGCCGCGCAGGTACTGAACCGCGCCTTCATCGCTGAAATCATCACTGGGGCGCAGGACGGGCAGGATTTGCTCTGGCATTACGATCCAGTGGCCCGCCTCTATGATGCCCAAACCTTGGCTGCTGAAGCGGCGGCGCGGGCGTATCAGCAGGAGCCGGAGGAGGACGAGGCAGGCGAGGAACGCGCTCCGGCAGCAGCGGCGCAACCAGAACCAGCCAGCCAGCAGAAAAAACTGGCCCGTTTTCGCAAGAAAAAAACGCTCCAGCAGAAACGGCAGAATCTGTTCAAAGCTATCGGCCTTGCCGCTGCCCGCAGCGATTTTCCGGGCCGCACCGGCGACGAGCTGCATCCGGCGAGCTGGATCAGTCCCGGCCCGCTCTGGTGGGCCTTAGATTGGGCCTCAGCCCTGCGCCAGCATGAGCGGTGCCGCTGCCCGTTCTATCAACCGCCGGTTTGTTCCAGCCTGCCGCCGGAAGAAGCCGCCCAGCGCGGCACAGTCCTTCTGTTAGACGAAATTGACAAGGCCGAGCCGTCGCTGCCCAACACCTTGCTGGAAGTCCTTGGCAACGGCAGTTTTTCTGTGCCGCTGCTGGGGCAGACCATATCTGCTCCGCCCGGCTGCCCGCAACCGCTGCTGATCATCACCACCAACGAGGAACGCGAGCTGCCGCCAGCTTTTGTCCGCCGCTGTTTGGTGTTTCAGCTCCGTCTTGATGATGAGCAGCGGCTGCGCCGGTGGTGGAGCAGGCAGCCCTTTCAGGCCGAGCCGTTTCATGCGGAACGGGCCTTAGTCAAATGGCTGGCGGAACGCGGCGAGCTGCATTTTGCCCAGCAGTTTGCCGCCAAAGTGCGGGAGCGGGCTGCCGAGCTGCTGCTGCGTGACCGGCGCGAGGCCAGACAGGCCGGGCTGATCAAACCCGGCCAAGCGGAATACCTTGATCTGCTTTTGGCTCTGCGGAACATGACCCAGCCCGGAGCCAGCGACGAGCAGCTTGCCCTGCTGGAGCGGATCAGCCCATTCGCCTTCAGCAAAGACCGGCAGGAATGAGCAGGCCGGGAACAGTCAGCCGGGCTGACCTCCTCCGTCTGCTGGCCGCTTGCCCGGATGCGCCGCTGGCTGCTGCGGCCCAGTTGGCGGGCTGGCCATCGCAGCCAGAATCGCCCGCCGCTGTGCAAGCCGAAGTAACCGAAGGCTATGAAACTGCGCCTGCTGCGCTCCGCTTGTCACCGCAGGAACGTTTCTGGCAGCTCCGCAGCCGCGAGCTGCTGCCAAGCCGCTCCAACCGCGCCCAGTCTTTGCTGCCCGCAGAACTGCGGCAGCTTCGTCCTCTGCGGGAAAAAGAGCTGCGCCGTGCTGCGCCGCTGCCGTCCGTGCCCCCCCATTCGCGCCAAGCTGCCGCACTGCTGCAAGCGGCTGTTCAGCAGCGGCCTCTGCGGTTTGCGCCCGTCGAAAATCATCCAGAACCAGTTCCTGCGTCGGCGGTGCTGGCGCAGGAGTTGCTGCGCTCAAGTGCGCCGCTTGACCGCAATCAGGCCGAATGGCTGGATCATTTTCTTCTCCGGCTGATCCGCACCTGGTTTGACCGCCGCAAGGATGCTGATCTGCTCGCCTGCGCCCGTGATCTTCTGGACGTGCTGCCGGAGGACTTCCGCAGTCGGCAGGACAGCGCGGCCCTGCTGTATGGCCTTGCGCAGCGGGATGCGCTCCGCAAAGGGGCAATTATTCCGCCTGAATATCGCCCGGAAGCGGTGCTGGCAACAGCGCAGGAGCCGCTGCCGCCCAGCACATGGCTGCTGATTCAGGAAGGCGAGGCCTTGTTTTTGCTCAACAGCCCGGACAGCGGTATTTGCCTGCTCAAAGGCAGCCGCCTTGCTGCTTTGACGTTGGACAGCGACATCCTGCTGCTGCGCCGAAACGGACAGACTGCAACTGCGCCGGTGCAAACTCTCCTGCCACTGGCATTGTTGAGCGGGCTGGAGCAGCTTGCGGTGCAAAGCCGGACTGAGCGGCTGCATCTTCAGACCTGCGTCCGCCCGGCGTGGGCTGTGCTGATTGGCCGCAACAGCCGGGAACTGTTCGCTGAAGTGCCGTGGCTGGGCAGAGCGTGGCGGCTGCGCTGGCAGGTTACTGGAGGCATAGGCGGCTGGAGCAGCGGGCATGGCCCGGTCTGCGCCGACCGCTTCGGCATCTCCGCCTATATTGGCTTTTATGGCCGGGTGATGCAGCTGTTCCGCTGGCTGGACCCGGGCCGTTTTTGGATGGGATCGCCGCCGAATGAACCGGAGCGCGAGGCGTGGGGCAAAGAGACGCAGCACGAGGTGACGTTGAGCAACGGCTTTTGGCTGGCTGACACCACCGTGAGTCAGGAGCTGTGGCAGTTTGTGATGCGGAGCAATCCGTCGCGTTTTCTTGGCCGCGAGCTGCCGGTGGACAGTGTGAGCTGGGAAGATGCGCAGCTTTTTTTGCAGCGGCTGAACGCGATGGTGCCGGGTCTCGCCGCCCGCCTGCCAACCGAGGCGGAATGGGAATACGCCTGCCGGGCGGGCACAACCACTCCGTTCGCCTTTGGCAGCCAGATAAGTTCGGAGCAAGTGAACTGCAACGCCAGTTGTCCGTATCGCGGCAGCGCGAAAGGACTGTTCCGCCGCCAGACGATCGCGGTCGGCAGCCTGCCTGCCAATGCCTGGGGGCTGCATGAAATGCACGGCAACCTCTGGGAATGGTGTCAGGACTGGTGGCAGGAGGATTTAGGCGGCGATGCCGTTCTTGATCCGCACGGGCCGCAGCAGGGTGAATTCCGTGCGGTGCGGGGCGGTTCATGGTTTCTCAGCGGCAGGGCGGTGCGCTCGGCGGTGCGGGGCAGGTTTGCGCCAAATTTCCGCAATGACCGCCTTGGCTTCCGCATTGCCCGCGACCATGAGCTTAAACCTGCAGATACGGCAGCGGCGGTGCCTGAGATCACGCCAGCAGCTCCGCCATCCTTCCTGCGTCGCCTTTTTGGCCACGGTTGAGCCGCCATGCCACGTCAATCTCTTGCACCTGATTTTTTTCCGCCGCCTTGGGCATCAAGCTGGGGTGAAGATGGCCAAGGTCTTTGGCTGACCATCAGTTTGCAGGGCATCCGCCTGTTGTTCCGCTGGATCAGGCCGGGCACCTTCCTGATGGGTGCGCCACAAGAAGAAAGTGACGGCTATTTTTTGCCCGGCAAGGAAAGCCAACACGAGGTGACGTTGAGCAACGGCTTCTGGCTGGCGGAAACTGCTGTGCCGCAGCGTTTATGGCAGGCGGTGATGAAAAGCAATCCCAGCGGATTCGGCTGGCCGCAGCACCCGGTGGAGCGGGTGAGCTGGCTTGATGCGCAGCAGTTCCTGCTGCGGCTGAACAACCTGATTCCCAGCCTCAGCGCACGCCTGCCGACCGAGGCGGAATGGGAATATGCCTGCCGGGCGGGCAGCAGCTGCCCCTTCTCGTTTGGCGAGGAAATCACGCCGGAGCAGGTCAACTACAATGCCGCTGAGGAGGAAGGCGGTCGCTGCCGCCGCCGGACGGTTACGGTGCGCAGCCTGCCTGCCAATCCGTGGGGGTTGTACGAAATGCACGGCAATGTTTGGGAGTGGTGCCACGACAGCTGGCAGGATGACTTGGGGACAGAGCCTGTCACTGATCCGCAAGGTGCGGCTGCCGGAGAACTGCGGGTGGTCAAAGGCGGCTCGTGGGCCTGCGCTGCCGGGTATGTCCGCTCGGCAACCCGCGACCGTCATTACGCCGACTACAGCGGCGGCAGCATCAGCTTCCGGCTGGCGGTATGAAAGCGGCGATCAATGCGGCTGGAGATGCTGAAGAATAAACAGGGCGGCTTGAAGCTGATTGTCTTCCGCCAGCCGCAGCTCCACCTCGTCCTGTTTGGCATTCTTCTTTTTTTCCGCCCGCTGCTCGGTGTTCTCAAAATGATGGAGCAGGTCTTTCTCGCGGATTTGGCCGGAAAGCAGGCCGCTGTTCGCGTCTTCCTTTTCTTGGAACGGCACCACGATGTCCGGGGTGATGCCAGTTTCTTGGATGGACCTGCCGCTGGGCGTGTAATAACGGGCGGTGGTCAAGCGGAGACCTGCGCCGCCGGGCAGCGGCACCACCGTCTGCACCGAGCCTTTGCCAAAGCTTTTGGTGCCGAGCAAGGTGGCCCGTTTATGATCTTGCAGCGCACCGGCGACAATTTCCGCCGCGCTGGCTGATCCTTCATTGATCAAGACCACCATCGGAAAGGCATACTTTTCTGCGCCCGGACGGGCTAAAAACTGCTGCTCTTGACCGCGTCCTTTAGTCGAAACAATCAGCCCTTCCGGGATGAACAGATCAGCCAAATTCACCGCCTGCTCTAACAGGCCGCCGGGATTGTTGCGCAGATCAAGAATCAGCCCTTGGACCGGCTCTTTTTCCGCCGCCTTGACGACAGCCGCCTTAAAATCGGCAGTGGTTGCAGTCTGAAAATTGCTGATTTGCAGCTGATGCAGGCCGGGCGCAAGCTGGAAGGCAAAGACAGAATGCTGAGGAATGAGGGCACGGACCAACTCAATGTCTTGCGCATGGGTCAGACCGTCGCGACTGATAGTCAGCGTTATTTTGTCGCCAATTTTACCGCGCAGCTCCCGGATCGCATCGTTCAGGGTCATTTCTTTCGCCGAACGACCGTTGATCTTGATGATCCGGTCGCCCGCCTTGATGCCCTTCTCGAAAGCAGGTGTGCCAGCAATCGGCGAAACAACGGTCAGGATGCCGTCCCGCACGGTGACTTCAATGCCCACGCCGCTGAAACTGCCGCTGGCATCCTCCTGCAATTCTTTGAAATCCTTTGGCGGCAAATAGGAGGAATGCGGATCCAAGGTGCCGAGCAGGCCGTTGACCGCGCCGAGCATGATGTCGCTGCTGCTGATTTCATTGACATAATGCTTCTGCACCATGTCGAGGATGGTGGCGAAGGTTTCTAAGTTGCCGTACAACTCCGAATCCCGGCTGCGGCTTGGCTCTTTGGCGGCCAGCGGAGCCGCAGAGAGCGCAGCAGCCAAAACTGCGGAGGCGCAAAAACGCAGCAAAGGGTGATTCATAGCATTCCAAAGTAAGATTCTTCGATTCTTCTCCCTTGTTATATACCGCACCGCAGGCTGTTGGAGAAGAAAAAACACCATCAGTCGTTCTTGGCCTTCAGCCAGAGCAGCGGATCCTGCGCCGCGCCGTTCTGCCGGATTTCAAAATACAGGCCTGGCTCAAAGAGGGTGGCAAGGTCGCCGCTGCTGCCGATTTTTTGATTCTGGGCCACATCGTCGCCCTCACGGACAAAGACCGCGTCCAAACGCGAGGTGAGGGTCAGCCAGTTTTGGCCGTGGTCAATGACCACCGCGTTGCCATAGCCGTTGCGGTAGCCAGCAGAAATCACGCGGCCTTTTTGCACCGCCCGCACTTCGGTGCCCGGCTCCACGGCGATGTTGATGCCGCTGACCTTTTCGCCTTTGCGGAAGCCCTCCTTCAGCACCTCGCCGAAACGCTGTGTCAGCTTGCCCGTTGCTGGAAAAGCGAGTTTGCCTTTGTCCGGCAGCAGGCCCGGCCCGTTGTACGGCTCCACTTCCGGCTGCGGCTGGGAGAGCGAGCGGATGAGCTTGGCCTCAGCTTGGCGCATTTCTTGCATCGCCAGTTGGCTCAAGCCCTGCTCGGCTTTAATCCGAGTCAGCACCTCCTCACGCTGCGCGCGCAGGCCGTTCAAAGTCTGCCGCTGTTCCTCAGCCTGCCGCACCAACTCCTCCAGCAACGATTCCTCCAGCTCATAAGCGGTCTGCGCCTGCTTCAACGCGGTCAAGCTGGCCCGGTATTTTTCAATTACTGCGCGGTCATAGCCAGCCATGCTGCGGAAGGAATCCTGCATCAGCATCAGCTCCGGCAGGGTGCGGCTGGAGAAGGTGACGTTCAGTGCGCCGAGCCGACCCATTGTGTAAAAAGCCCGCAACCGGTCGAGCATGTGCCGCAGGGCCTTGTCCCGCGCCTGCGCTGTCTGCTTGCGGGCTTCCTCGGTTTTGGCCAAATTCTGCCGCTGCTCCTCAAGCTGTTTTTGCAGTAGATTGATCTTGCCCTGCTGCTCGTCCATGCGGCTGCCGAGCTTGTCCAGCTCGTCTAAAACCGCCCGCTCTTCCTCCGTGCTTTTCTGGAGTTTTTCCTCCTCCAAGGCCATTTCCTCGCGCAGCTTGCCGATTTTGATCCGCACCTGGCCAGCAGCATCCTGAGCCAGAACCGGCAGCGGCGCGGCAAGAACAGCGGCGGCGAGGATGACGGCGGCCAGCGTTTTTTTCGGGCGCATCATACGCTGAGTATCTTGCGGATGGAGACAAAGCTGCCGCCCGCGCAGAGCAGGACGGAGAGGATGATGATCATCGCAGCAGTGGGCGCGGCGAAAAAGCTGAAGGAAAACATGCCCTGCGCCGCTGTTTCGGCAAAAGCGGCCCGGATCCAGCGGAAAAGGATGTAGAGCGCGCTCATGCCAGCGACGGAGCCGAGCAGGCCGAGCAGCGCGCCTTCAAGGAAAAATGGCACCCGGATGTAGCTGTTCGATGCGCCGACAAGCCGCAGCAGCTCCAGCTCCTGCTTGCGTGAAAAAACGGTCAGGCGGATGGAATGGCCGATCATGAAGGTGGTGGTCATGATCAGCAGGCCGCCGGAAAGGAAAACCACCACTTGCAGGAGCTGAATAAAAGAGTTGAAACGCTCCACCCATTCTCTGCCGTACTGCACTTTCAGCACACCGGGAAGTTTTTCCAGATAGGCTGAAAATTCCTTCACCTTGGCAAGGCTTTCCAGCGTCCGGCGCGGATAAATTTCAATCGACGGCGGCAGAAAATCCTTAGGAATGTCTTTCAGCACGTCCTGGCTGTCGTCAAGCTGGCCTTTGAAGCGGTCGTAGGCTTCCAATTTGGAGATAAACTCAATCCGCTCCACTTTGTCAAATTTTTCAATCTTATGCTGGTATTCCTGCTGCAAAGTCTGATTTGGCTCTTCGTCAAGATAGACAATCAGGCGGAGGTCGTTGTCCAAGCGGTTGCCGAACTGGAGGGCGTTGTTATAGACCAAATAAAAAAACGTGAAGATCAGCACCGAGAGGGTGATGGTCAGCAGCGAGAGGACTTGGCTGCGCCAGCTTTTGACCAAGCTGCGCCAAGTCTGGCTGAAGACCGCGACTAAAAAATTCATGCCCTGACCTCCCCCTGCTTAACCAGCGTCGGCGGCTTCTGAATCGCCAGTCGCCCGTTTTCAATGCGAATAATTTTACTGCCGGGATAATCGTAAATGGCTTGGTCGTGCGTGGCGATGAGCAAGGTCACGCCCTCCTCGTTGCAGCGGCGGAAAAGCTGCATCACCAGCCCGGCTGTCTCCGCGTCAAGATTGCCGGTCGGCTCGTCGGCAAGAATCAGCTCCGGCTCGTTGGCCACCGCTCTGGCGATGGAAACCCGCTGCTGCTCGCCGCGCGAGAGCTTGCCCGCCAGCGCGTCGTGCTTGTCAGCAAGGCCCAGCTCGGTCAGCAGCTGCTTGGTCCGGCTGCTGATGAACTGTCTGCTCCGGTAGGAAACCTCCATCGAATAGGCGATGTTCTGGGCCACAGTTTTGTCTGGCAGGAGCTTGAAATCCTGATAGGCCACGCCGATGCGGCGGCGCAGCTTTTGCAGCTCGCTGTCCGGGATGCGGCTGAGGTCACAGCCTGCAATTTCGATATAGCCCTTGTCCGGGCTGTCAATGCCGCAGAGCAGCCGCAGCAGCGTGGTTTTGCCCGCCCCGCTCTGGCCGGTGAGAAAAATCATCTCGCCCCGGCGGATGCGCAGCGAGACATCAGCCAGCGCGTGCACATCCGGCGGAAAGGTCTTGCTGACCCGCGCCAGATCAATCATGGTCAGCCGCTTCTCTTCGCCGCCCATGACTCAGTTGCCGAAAATGAGGTCAAAAATCATGAAAGCCTGCTGCACGGCCTTGGAGTCATCCGGCAGCGCGATGTACGACGCGCCGCTGAGTTCCTGCCGCACCAGCTCATCGCTGGCCGGAATAAAGCCTGCCAGCAGCAGACCGCTCTCTGCCACCGCCGCATCTATTTTCTCCTGCAAGGCCGATGGGATGGGATCAGGAACGCGGTTGACGAGCAGGTACTGCTGCTGAATGTCCAATTGCAGCGGGCCGGTGAGGTCGGCAATGCGCCGGGCGGTGAGAATGCCCCGCGCCGAGGGATCGGAGACGATGAGCAAATAATCAATCCGGCGCAAATTCAGGCGGCTGAGATGCTCCATGCCCGCCTCGTTGTCCACGATGATGTATTTGTAATTGTCCGCCAGCCGGTCCATGCTCATGGCCAGATACTGATTGGCCGCGCAGTAGCAACCAGGGCCGTCCGGCTGGCCCATGACCATCAGGTCGAATCCTTCTTCCTCAATCAGCGACTGATGGAGTTTCATCTCCATGTACTGGTCGCGGCTCATGCCCGGCGGAATGTCGCCCTTCAGCTCCTTGCGGATTTTGCCCAGCGTGGTGCGGACATCCACGTTGAGCAGCTCGTTCAGATTGGCGTTGGAGTCGGCATCCACAGCCAGAGCCGGGGTCATTTTGCGGGCGGTGAGATATTTGAGCAGCAGGGCGGCGGTGGTGGTCTTGCCGGTTCCGCCCTTGCCTGCGAGCGCGATAATCTTGGTCATGGTCGTCCTTCAGGTGTTGATTCGTGGAGACTGAGGCGGTTTCCATCATACCCAAAAAAACGGATGATTCCAAGCTGAATGGAGGGGTGCCCTGTCAGCAACAGCAGCACACAAAGAGAAGAAAGGAACCCAGCCCGCCGACGGATAAAACAATGCGCAGAGCTGGAAAATCTGCTATGCGGTAACAACTTGTCGTGCTGTTTGCAGGTATAGCAGTTTCGAGTCGAACGGATATCATACCCAGCAATGGTTAAAAAACGATCCATATCAGAAAATCAAGCAGATTCCGCAAAAAAAATTGCGCCAGAATTGATCAAAGACGCATCACGTGGCCCGCAGGCACAGTCCTTTCAGATACTGCGTTTCCGTGATGGCTAATTTGACCGGATGATCCGCGCTCTGGCCCAGCCAGCGTAAAATCTGCGCGTCCCGCTTGGCATCCGCTGCTGCATCAGCAACAATTTTCTGAAACAGCTCCATCTTCATCAGCCCAGAACAGGAAAAAGTGAAGAGCGTGCCGCCGGGCCGCAACAATTTGAAGGCGAGCAGGTTGATGTCCTTGTAGCCCCGGCTTGCCCGTTCCAGATTGGCCTGCGATTCGGCAAACTTGGGCGGATCAAGAATGATCAGATCGAACAAGCGGCCTTCTTTCAGATATTGCCGCAGAAGCTGAAAAACATCGGCTTTCAAATTGGCGCAGCGGTCAGCGGAAAAGCTATTCAGCGCAACGTTTCTCTCAATCCGCCCGATGAAATCCGCCCGGTCTTCCGCGTTGGTGACGTGCTTGGCTCCGCCGTGCAAAGCGGCAATACCAAATCCGCCGGTATAGGCGAAGCAGTTCAGCACCTCCGCGCCTGCGCTGTGGTCGCGGACGAGATGGCGGTTGTCACGTTGATCAAGATAAAATCCAGTTTTGTGGCCTGCTTTTATGTCCACAAGGAATTTCATCCCGTTTTCTTCAATTTTCAACAGCTCAGGCGGCTCTTCGCCGCAAAGCACGCCTTTCTGCGGCTGAAGACCTTCCTTTATGCGGACATCCGCATCAGACCGTTCGTAGATATTGCTTATGCCGGTCGCCTGCTGCAATTGCTCGGCAAGCACCTTCTTCCAGCGTTCCGCGCCCGTACTGAGAAACTGGCAGACGATGCAGTCAGCGTAGCGGTCGGCAATCAGTCCTGGCAGACCGTCGGCCTCGGCGGCGACAAGGCGGAACGCGCTGCTTCGCGCCGGAATGTCCAATTCCTCGCGCCGCCGGACAGCAGCCTGAATGCGGCGGGCGAAAAAGGCTTCATCAACGGCCTCCTGCGGGTCAAACGTCCAGACGCGCAGCCGAATTTGCGAAGACGGCGAATAGGCTCCGCGCCCCAGCGTCTGGCCGTCAGCGGAAATTACATCCACAGTCGTGCCGGGCTGCGGATTGCCCTCCACCCGCTGCACTGCCCCGGAAAAGAGCCACGGATGCCCATGCAGCAAAGAACGCTCGCGGCCTTGTTTGATGATCAGTTTGTTCATGCTGAAAAACTGGTTGATGTTCTGGAGTTGGTTCAAACATACTCTGTTTGCAGAACAATACAACAGGAGTTATGCTGCCCGAAACTATCATCGTGAAATTTCTTGAAAAATGCGCTATATTCGGCAGCAGGCGGAATTCAGGCAAGATTGCTGCGAAAGAACAGCAGCGTTCCGCTGTGATGCGTTGCTTTTCCCAGCCGGTTGCGGTATATCATCTCTGACACGTTTTTCAAATCTTTTTTCAGAACAAAGGAGCTGATGCCATGTCGCTGCTTATTATGTACCGTCCATATATTTTGATTGCCGCGCTGGTCGGCATGATTTTTCTGCCGATTGAATGGCGAAAAAGAAAGCTGTTTATAATCACCGCCTTCCTTCTTGCCTTCTCGGCAGGTTACGAGCTGATCATGGAGGAGGCCGTGACCAAAATGCCGGGCCGCATCAACCGCGCCTTGAATGAGAAAGGCCCGGAGAAATCTGAAAATGTGAAATACTACAAAAAACCTGATTTTTAAGCTGCTCGACCTCGACGAAAAGGGGGCTGATGACGACCACAAAGCGGCTCTGCTGCCGCACGTTTGACAACAGGGAGATAATCCATGCGGGCAGAACAACTTATCAGCTTTTCCTTGCGGCAGCCGAAGGCGGCGCTTGCCGCTGTGCTGCTGGTCGCGCTGGCAGCAGGAGCGTTTCTCAGCCGGGCGGCGCGGATTGATACCGATCTGGTTGGCCTGCTGCCAGAAACCGAGCAGCTTCGCACGATGCAGGTCAAGAGCAGAAAGGCGTTCGGCTTGCACGACATGATGGTGCTGGGGGTGGTCAACACACAGCACCCGGATGGTGTGTTCAATCCGGAGACGCTGAAAAAAATTCATGTCCTGAGCAGGGTTGCCGCCACGCTGGCTGATCCTGCCCAGCCGGAGCAGCGGCGGATTGCAGGCCGCGAGATCATCTCCTTGGACACGGTGGAGAAAATCGGCCACGCCGAACGCGGACAAGCGCGTTTTGCGCCGCTGATGGCGGAGCCGCCAGCCACCCGCGAGGAGGCCTTGCAAATCCGGGCTGCCGCGCTGGCTGATCCGCTCCTCAAAGGCACGGTGGTTTCTGAGGACGGCAAGGCCGCAGCGATCTGGCTGCCGATTATCAATAAAGATTTTATCCGCACTCTTGCGGCGCGGCTGCGGAAGGAGATCAGCGCATTGGGGCCTGCGAACGGCGACGAGTTCCATTTTGCCGGTTTGCCAATAGCTGAAGCTGCCTCTGGCAGGGAGCTGAAAAGATCGCTGTTTTTTTATTTGCCGTTAGCCTTGCTGACGATTTTTCTGCTGACGTATTTATTCTCCCGCAGCTTCACCTTGGCAGCCGCGCCAGTGCTCACAGCGGCCTGCTCCGCTCTTTTTGTCATGGGCCTGTTGACCGGCACCGGCCATGCGTTGCACAGCCTCAGCCTGCTGATTCCGCTTTTCATCATGCCTGCTGCGGTCAGCGGCACAACGCACCTGCTTGTGCAATTTCTTGCCAGCCCGTCCCGTTTTCAAGATCAGCGGCAGGCTGTCATGGAGGTGCTGTCCGAGCAGGCTGGCCTCATGTTCTGGATTGCTCTGACCGCATCCGTCGGTTTTGCCGCACTGGCTTTTTCGCCTGTTCAACCGGTGCAGGACTTCAGCATATTTGTCGGCATTGGCTTGCTGCTGGCGTGGCTGTTGACTGTCTTAATTGTTCCGGCTTGCATCATGCTGACCCCGGTAGGCAAACCTGTCGCACGCAGTACCGCCCCGCGTGGGGCGCTTCATCAAACAGCGGTCGGCAGGCCGTGGACTGTTCTTGCGGTCAGCGGCGGCTTGCTTGCAGCAGGCGTAGTTGGCTTGCTTATGCTGCAATTCAGCGGCAGTCCGGTCGCATGGTTCGCTGCAAACCACGAAGTGCGGCGAGCGGAGCAGGTGCTGCAGCAGCACTTCGCTGGCATCTATGATGCCGCCTTGGTGCTGTCCGGCAGCCCCAAAGAACCTACCGCCGCTGAAGCCGCTGAACTGCTGCACAAAGAACTTCAGCCGCTGCTGCAAGAGAATCCCACCCTGAACGATGCGGCGCTTAACAGTATTACTGTAGAGAATACGGCAAAAACCGGCACAGAGCTGCTTGATGCTTTAACTGAGGCATGGAACAGCGAGCTGGACAAATTACCGCCGGAAGATCAAGCAGGCTATGCCTTCTGGACCAAGGCACTTGCAGCCATAGATAACGTGCGCAGCGGCAAGGAAATTTTCAAGCGGCCTGACCTGCTTCGTTATCTTGCGGATTTTCAGGCGCATCTATCTGCGCAGGGCGGTGTGGGCAAATCAAAGAGCCTCGGCGATCTGGTGAAAAAAGTGCATCAAGAACTGTATGAAGGCGATGCCAAGCAGTTCATCATTCCCGACACAGTCAATGCTGTGGCCGAGACGCTGGTTTCCTATCAGAACAGTCATCAGCCAGATGAGCTGCGGCACTTTGTCACGCCCGATTATACCAAGGCCGCTCTCTGGCTCCAGCTCCGCGCTGCTGACAGCAACAGCATGAAGCAGGTGATTGCCGCTGCGGAGCAGTATTTCGCCAGCCATCCGCCGCCAGTCGAGCTACGCCGAGAGTGGACTGGGCAGACGCATATCAACATGATCTGGCAGGAAAATATGCTGGCAGGATTGCTCAAGCCGCTCCCGGTCAGCATCGGTCTGATCTTCCTGCTGCTGACGCTGCTTTTTCGCTCGCCGACATGGGGGCTGCTGGCCATGCTGCCCTTGTTTTTCACGATCATGCTTCTTTGCGGTGCACTCGGTCTGAGCGGCAAACAAGGCGATATCCTGACGGTATTGCTGACCATGTTGGCTTTGGGGCTGGTGTTGCCTGATGCCGTTTATTTCCTCCGTCGCGCCCGGATGCCACTGACCGAATCTGACGCTGTGCAAGCCAATGCGATCCTGCCCAGCATCGTCATCCTTGCCGCAGGCTTCGCCCCGCTGCTGCTCGCGCCCCTGACCGTGCCGTATCAAACTGCCAGTCTGTTTTTGGCCGCAATCATGCTCTGTTCCGGCGCGGCGATGTTATGGGTTCTGCCAGCCTTGCTGACGGTGCTGAAAATCAGACCTGCAAAGGAGTAGCAAAGAAAAATTCAACCTGATTGGAGAACGCATCATGATTGTAACTGACTGGATTCACACGCTCGCCGGATTGTTTATTCTTCTGGGTTTGGCCTTAGGTGTTGACTGCGGCCACAATCCACTTTTTCTGCACAGATATTTTCTCGTGCTGCCGCTTTTTGTCGGCCTCAACTTGTTCCAGTTCGGCTTCAGCAAATTCTGCCCGCTGGGCATCATTCTGAAAAAGCTGGGAGTGCCGGAGACACGGCAAAACGGCGGAAGCTGCTGCGGCAGGTAAGCTGATTCGTGACGACAAAAAAACAAGCTGTCGAGCAAAAGCTTGACAGCTTGCGTATCGGTAATCACACCTTCAGCAGCTCCGCAATCCTGAAGGCCATCTCCAGCGACTGCTCGGCGTTCAGGCGGGGATCGCAGGCGGTGCAGTAGTTGCGGCGCAGGCCTTCGTCATTCAGGCCGGACGCGCCGCCGGTGCATTCGGTCACGTCGCCCGTCTGCTCGTCCTTGCCAGTCAGCTCGAAATGCACGCCGCCCGGAATCGCGCCTTCGCTGCCGCAGACCGCGAAGAAGCTCTTCAGCTCGGCAAGTATGTCCTCGAAGCTGCGGGTCTTGCAGCCGCTCAAGGCCTTGCGGATGTTGCCGTGCATAGGGTCACAGCACCAGAGCACGTTCAGTCCCTCGCTCTGCACCGCCCGGATCAGCGGCGGCAGATACTGCTCCACCTTGCCCGCGCCAAAGCGGGTGATCAGGGTCATCCGGCCTTCCTCGTTGTCCGGGTTGAGCCGCTGCATCACCTTGACGATTTCCTCCGGGTTGTGGCCCGGCCCCACTTTCATGCCCAGCGGATTGCGCACCCCGCGCAGGAACTCGACATGCGCGCCCTCAAGCTGGCGGGTGCGGTCGCCGATCCAGAGCATGTGGCCGGAGCAGTCATACCAGCGGCCCCGCACCTCGTCCTCGGAATCCTCGCGAGTCAGCGGCTCCTCATAATCCAAGAACAGCGCCTCGTGCGAGGTGAAGAACTCCACTTCCTTGATCTGCGGCATGTCGGTGTGAATGCCGATGTTCTCCATGAAGGTCAGCGTCCGCTCAATCTGCCGGGCAACGCTCTGCTCATAGGAGCCGCCAACCGGAGAATTTTTGACAAATTCTTGATTCCACTTGTGCACATTGTGCAGCGAGCTGAAGCCGCCTTGGGCAAAAGCGCGGAGCAGATTCAGCGTGGCGGCGGAGAGATAGTAGCCCTTAAGCATCCGCTGCGGATCGGCCTTGCGGGCCTCCGGCGTGCCCTCCACCGAATTGCACATGTCGCCCCGGTAGCTGGCCAGCTCCATGCCGTTGACCATCTCGGTCGGGCTGGAACGCGGCTTGGCGTACTGGCCGGCCATGCGGCCCACCTTGATCACCGGCCTGCCGCCGCCGTAGGTCAGAATCGCGGCCATTTGCAGCAGCACCTTCAGCGTGCTTTTGATGTTCGGCGCGGTGCAGCGGGCGAATTCCTCGGAGCAGTCGCCGCCTTGCAGCAAAAAGGCCTGACCCTTGGCCGCCTTGGCCAGATGCGCTTTCAGTTCGCGGATTTCACCCGCAGCCACCAACGGCGGCAGCTGCGAAAGCAGTCCTGTGGCTTCATGCAGCTCCTGCGCAGGCCATTCTGGCTGCTGCAAGGCGGTTTTGTTTTTCCAAGAAGATTTGTTCCAGGTGGTCATAGCTGTATTTATACCTATTGAAATTTATGGCGTTTTTTGAATCTGCTCAAGACCGCAGCTATTGCCCCACGCCAAAATTCCGCAATGCCGTGCGGAAGGAATTAAGCGGGCTGAAAATAGCGTCGCCAAGCAGGATGGTGTAGCCGAACCAGTGGTAAAAGGTCAGCGGCTGGCCCATTTCCCAAGCAAGATAACAAAGCAGGACGGTTGCTGTCACCAGTGCGATCACAGACGTGACCATATCTATCATGAAAACCGCCAAGCCGATGTCGCCAGATTTGAAGAATTCGGCAAAGAGCACGAACACTCCAAGGCCGATCAGGATAAATCCGGGCACTCCGTCCAAAGGTATTTGCGAAACCTGCGCTCCAACAAGGTAGATGATGATCAAAAATGTCCAGGGTACCTTGTTGAAAAATGATGCCGCGCTGCTGGAACTCATCAGTTTATCTCCTTGTCGTCAGTGCCGTCATTCATGCTGTCACACAGCTTTCTTCCGTCGCCGGGTCAAAGGAAACCGCCATTGCCCGCACCGGACAGCCAGTGACGCAAAGACCGCAGGCGGTGCATTTCTCCGGCTCAAACACCACGCTCAGTTCTGGCTTCTGAATGTGCAATGCGCCGACCGGACAGATGCCGGTGCAGGCTCCGCACTGAAAGCATTTTTTCTCATCACGATGCACGCGGCCTGCAATACGCTCCGCCTTGACACCCAAGCTCCTGAGATAGTCGAGGGCCGCGCTGATTTTCTCTTGCAGCCCTTTCAGCTCCAGAATCACGTAGCCGTCGCGCTGCGGCAGGATTTCCGCCTTGAGGATGTTGAATTCGACATCGTAGTGCTTGACGAGCTGGCAGATCACAGGCTGGTCAGAATTTGCTTTCGGGTAGCTGAGGTGGTAGATTCTGGTCATTTTTCAGTTTGTCGGTGAAGTTTGATTTTTTTCAGCAAAATTTCCGGCACCGCTTCTGTGTCCAAGCGCAGCAGCAGCTCCGGCGGCAGCTCGTCCGGCTGGGCAAAGGTCTCGCGCTGGCGGACGAATATCTCCCAGCGGCCATCGGAGACCGCGTTCGGGTCTTTGGCCCGCAGCTCAAGGCGGCGTTTGGTCTCCGCTTCCGAGCAGGAGCAGAGGATGAACAGCGGCCTTGCGCCCAGACGCTCCGCCAGCCGCCTGACCTCGCTGCGGCCTGCGGCGATGCTGTAGGAGCCGTCCAAAATCACGCCAGCCGCGCCGTTTTGCAGTAATTCTTCGGCCCGCGCCAGCATGGTCTGATAGGTTTTGGCACTCAGTTCTGGCGTGTAAATGCCCAGCCCGATCCCGTCCGGGCGGCGTTCGGTCGGAGCGATGCCCGCCAGCTCCTTGCGCAGCCGGTCAGAATTGAAATAAGGCAGACCGCGTTCAGCAGCAAAACGTTCGGCCAGAAAGGATTTGCCCGACGCGATCAGGCCGAAAAAAATATAAATTACCGGCTCAGACGGCATAGCTTTCCGCTAAGGCAAAATACTTGGCCGCCGCCTCAGTGCAGCTTTGGCGCACAGCCTCGTCCACTGCCGGATCGCCTGCGGTGAAGAGGCCGATTTTGCCGCGTACATAAGCTCGGTAGCATTTGTAGAAATTCAGCATTCCGCGCAGGCCGCTGTCGCCGGAAAGCTGACAGAAGCGGTCAATGCAGTGCTCGGACAGCTCGGCTATGCCGTGGAAATCCAAGTCCATGGCCAAGAAAGCCACGTCGCTGGCCACGTCGCAGTAGCGGAAACGCTGGTTGAACTCGATGCAGTCAAAAATATAGACTTTATCCGCCAGACAGATGTTGGCCGAATACAAATCGCCGTGGCAGTCGCGGATATAGCCGCCCGCGATGCGCTGCTTGAAACGCTCTTCATCGGCAAGAAAAGCCTTTGACCACGCCGAGATGCGGTCAAACTGAGCCTGGCTCAACGCGCCTTGGCCGATGAAGCCGAGCGTCTGCTCAAAATTTTCCAGAATATTGACCGCCACTTTCTCCGCCACGCCGAAGCCGTCAATCTCCGCGCTGCGCTCCGCCTGCTGGTAAAAGGGAATCAGCCGCGCAACCACAGCGTCCACCTGCTCGCGGCCCAGCTTGCCCGCCTTGATCAAATTGCCCATCATGCCTTCTTCCGGCATCCGGGCCATTTTCACACCGTATTCGAGTGCCTCGCCGGAGCCGTTGAGGCCCTCCGCCGTCACTGTGACCAAATCGAGATAAATCTCCGGGCAGAGGCGACGGTTGAGCAGCAGCTCCTGCTCGCAGCAATGCCGCCGCTTCTCCAAGGTGGAGAAATCAAGAAAGCCAAAGTTGACGGGCTTCTTGAATTTATAGACGAAATCGCCTGCAAGCAGGACGAAGGAAATATGCGTCTGCACCAGCCGCACGTCAGCGACGGGATGAGGATAGTGCTGCGGATGCAGTAGCGCGGCGATAAAGCCGGGCAGGTTCTGCTCAGTCATGGTTGCTCCCGGAAGGTTCTGCGGCCAAGTGCCGCTGGAACCTGCATTTAAATACGAATGGCCGGAAAAAGAAAGTCCGCAGTGACCTGCGGATGATTTTTTTGCCTGCGGAAGCGAGGCGGGGGAAAAAAGAAGGGCAGCAAACAGGGCAGGTGCTGCATCTGCCCTGTTGTGGCGCAGGCCGACGAATCAGCAGCAGCCGCCAGAGGAGCAGGAACCGCCGCAGCCGCCCTTGCGTGCGCCGGGCAGCGGTTTCTCGCAGCTAATGGTGAAGCCGCCGCCTGAGCAGCCGCAGCCGCCCGAGGATTCAACGAAATCCACCTTCACTGCGCCGCAGGTCTCGGACAGCCCTTTGTCCATGATGAAGCTGATGCCGTCTTTTTCCACGGTCATATCGCTGTCTTTGGCCTCATCTAACGACAGGCTCAGGCTGGGGCCGGAACAGCCGCCGGACATCAGGGACACGCGGACGGCGGATTCAATTTTGTTCTGGCTCAGATAGTCCTTGACGTTCTTCACAGCCAGATCGGTTATCTCAAACATGGTGTTCTCCTTATAAAAAAGTGCTGGCCGCAGCTTCGCGGCGCAAAGAGGGTTTGCAATTAGTTTACCCGAAAATACAGCGGATGGGAAATGAATCACAAAGAGCAGGCGGAAAGAATCGCTTCCTTCCGCCTGCAGAGACAGGCCTTGCGCTCCGGCGTGAGCGCGATTTCATCCACGCCGGGGCTGGTGAGGATGTTGGTCAGCGGTTCCTCATGGTGAGAGGCCATGAAGACTAAACCTCTTGCATAAGTCGTAATTATTTGATAATAAACAGCTATGCAAAACGAAAACGTGTGTGTCCTCAGCGATGCGGATTTCAAAAGAGCAATCGGTGTCCAACGTGACCTTTTCAGTGTCATGCTGGAAGAAATAAAGAAGAATATAAGATATTTTGGCCGTCCGCCAAAATTGAGCCGGGCTGATCAGCTTCTGATGACTCTGATGTATTGGCGTGAATGCCGAACTGAGTTCCATATTGGAGTTTCTTATGGAATTAGTGAGTCGGCTGTCAGCAGGAAAATCAAAAAAATTGAAGATGCTCTGATTGAATCAGAAATTTTTCATCTTCCAAGCGGAAAAAGAATATCATGCCGTTCCGATTTAAAAACAGTGCTGATTGACGCTTCCGGGCAGCCTGTCGAGCGTCCAAAAAAAAGAGCCGGCTCAGTTACAGCGGAAAGAAAAGATGCTTCAGTCAAAAAGTTCAAATAATCGCAGATTTTGAGACCGGAGAAATTCTTTCTTCTGATTTTTGTAATGGAAAAACGCATGATTTCAGACTGTTCAAGGAAAGCGGCGTTGCTGTGCGGCCTCATGTTCTTATTCTTGCAGATGCAGGGTATCAGGGTATTTCAAAAATTCACAAGAACAGCAGAACTCCGTTTAAAAGGAAGAAGAACTGTCCACTGAGCGAAGAGCAAAAGAAGGAGAACAGAGACCTCTCAAAACAGCGGATAACAGTTGAGCATGTATTCAGAAAATTGAAAATATTCCGTATTCTTCGAGAGAAATACAGAAACAGGAGGAAAAGGTTCTGTCTCAGATTCAATCTTATTGCCGCCTGCTGCAATCTTGCAATTAGATTATCAAGTTAGAACTTATGCAAGAGGTCTATTGAACCAACAGTGCCTGCGGCAGGAAAAGGCAGCACAGGATATCTGCCGCATTTTCCTGTTGCTATCCGGCAGATCAGCGGTAGAATGCTGTTTCTGTCAATCAACCGTGATTGCAGGATAAATATTTTCTGTCAAGGAGAACGCCACTATGAAGCCCCGATTCCTGTTGCCTGCCGTCGCCTCCCTGCTCTGCGCTCTGTCCGCCTCGGCGCATGAGCTGCCGGACGGAGCCGAACCATTGCAGAAATCCGAGCAATGCGCCGCCTGTCATCCGCAAATTGCCAAAGAATGGCAGGAGTCCTTTCATGCCAAATCCTCAGTGCATAAGGATTCAGCGCATAACGCCATGCACCAGTCCTTCACCAAGGCGATGATCAGCCAAGGAAAAAAGGCTAATTATCATTGCGCCACCTGTCATGCGCCAATGGCCGACAATTTGAAAGCCCTGATGAGCGGCGAAGCGGAACCGGACAGCGGCAACTGGACGCAGGTGGAAGGAATTGGCTGCACCTTCTGTCATCGCATTGAGGTGATCAACAAGGGCAAGAGCTTTGATCAATACAAACTGAACAAGGACGGCGCATATCACACCAGCCACCCGGCCAATCCCAAGGCTGGACACAAAACCGCCCAGTCTGCGCTTTTCGCTGATGGGCAAGTCTGCATGGGCTGCCACAGCCAGTATGTCAATCCGCACGAGGTGCCAGTCTGCGTCATGACGGAAGAAGGCAAGGGCAACTGCATCACCTGCCATATGCCTCAGGCTGAAGGCGGCAAAGCAATCGGCTCTGCTGGCGCAACCCATCTCTTGCACCGCTTTCCCGGCGGCCACGACGTGACTATGCTGCAAAAGGCAGCGGAATTGAAGGTGAGCGTCGAGAAAAAAGAAGGCAAGGAGCGGGCGATCAGCGTGCAGATTAAAAACATCACAGAGCACACCTTCCCCTCGACCAATCCAATGCGGATGGCTTTTGTCAAAGTGCGGGCAAAAGACAAAAGCGGCACTGTAATCTGGGAAAATTTTAAAGAAGACCCGCTGAAAGAGGACAAGCAGGCGGTCTTCTTCAAAGCGTTCAAAGCAGGTGAGAAAGTCGGCGTGCCGTCGTGGGAGGCGGAAGGTTTGGCCTTTGACACCCGCCTGAAAATCGGCGAAACCCGTTCCCTGAGCTATCCGATTTTCAGCCCGGCAGTCAGCGAGGTTGAGGCGGAGCTGATCTATCTGCTCTTTCCGCCTAAGGCTTTTGATGCCTTCGGCATTCCGAAAGATGGAGTGAACGACAAGCGGTTTTCCGTGCTGAAGGAGTCGGTGAAGATAGACTGATCCACAAATGGTTCCAGCTCCCTATATTGAGGAGGGAGCTGGATCAGTTTCAGTTTTTTGCCAGCAGGTCAAAATCCACGGCTTCAGCATAGGCCAGCAGCACAGCCTGATCAACAGAGCGGCCTTTGACCGTGACAATGAAGCGGCTGTCCACCACAATGTTGATTTCGCCGCTGCGGTCATTGCTGTTGTATTTGATAATGGCCCGCTGCCGTTTGATGGTCTGAATGTTGCCGCCAGAGGCTCCGGCGAAAAGCGGATTGTTCAGCATCATGATGATGGATTGCAGCACCGGCGAATCAGATACTATCTCCACCGAAATGACTGCGCCGCCGCTGGCGTAGTAGTCGCGGCTGACGGTTGAACCGCCGCCAAAGACCGCTGTGCCGAGGAATTTGGCCGCCGCCTCTTTGGCCATCCAGCCCAGCATCGGATTCGGCAGCAGCGATTTCATCCGCTCGCTTTTTTTCTGGCGGATAAGCTGGCCGGCATAATCAAGATTGGAGATGGCGCCGGCAAAATCATTGGCACGATACTGCCGGACGGCCTCTTCAACCGTGAGCACGATGTCATCTTTCACCGGAACACTTGGCGCGGCAGGAGCGGTCACCGCCTGCATCTGCGGCAGAGCTGGCGCAGGAGCAGGCGGAGGTCCGGCGGCAAGCTGCTGCCAGATGTTGAGTTCGCCAGAAGACTTGGGAAGTTCCTGTGTGCGAGCTGGAGCTGGCGGCGGGACGTTCTGGCTGGCGGCGGCAGGCGGGACTGCCGCAACATTTTTTCTTTCTGCGGACTTGGCGGCTAGTTGCTGCCAAATGTTGACTTCTTCAGCAGGCTTGGTAGCCGTCTGCGGCTGAGGTGACACTGGTACAGGCGACGGTGCATTCTGACTGACGGCAACCGGCGCGGCCTGAGACGGCGGAGCAGCAACAACCCCAGTTGTGGCAACCACGCCACTCTCAGGCTTTTTTTCTTCTTCCTGCGGTTCAGAAAGTAGCTGCCGTTCGGTGCCAGCCGAACTCTGCTCCGTTGAGTTCCCGCTTGGGACGGCCTGCTCCTGCTGCATAGCAAGTTCTTGTTCCTGCGCAACTGCGGCAGGCTCTTCCGAGTGCAGCAGACTGTTTTTTTCTTCCGCCGCCGCAGCCGACAGAAACAACAGCCCGCTGAAACTCAGACTAACCAAGATGGCGGCAGAAAAGGTGCGGTTCGTCATGCAGTTCATAAGGGATGCTGCGAAAAGGATTTTTGCACTATGCACTGATTAAGTGATACCAATCCGCAGGAGCAGTGTCAAGCGAAGAACCACGTAGCTCAGAAGCGGCTGCTGAAATACGGCTCCAGCACCTTGGGCAGTTTCACCGTGCCATCGGCCTGCTGGCAGTTCTCCAGAATCGCCACCAAAGTGCGGCCCACAGCCAGGCCGGAGCCGTTCAAGGTATGCACGAGGCGGCTTTTCTTCCCACCTTCAGGCCGGTAGCGGATGCCTGCCCGCCGCGCCTGAAAATCAAGGAAATTGGAGCAGGAGGAAATCTCGCGGTAGGTGTTCTGGCCGGGAAGCCAGACTTCAATATCGTAGGTTTTGGCGGAGGAAAAACCAAGGTCGCCGGAGCAAAGAGCCACCACCCGATACGGCAGCTCCAGCAGTTGCAGCACTTCTTCCGCGTCGGCAAGCAGGGATTCCAGCTCCTGCGCCGAGGTCTCCGGCGTGACAAATTTCACCAGCTCGACCTTGTCAAACTGATGCTGGCGGATCAGGCCGCGTGTGTCCTTGCCATACGAGCCGGCCTCGGAGCGGAAGCAGGGCGTGTAGGCGGTGTATTTCAGCGGCAGCTCGGCCTCGCTCAGGGTCGCGTCGGCGTGGATGTTGGTCAGCGGCACCTCGGCAGTCGGGATCAGCCAGAGATCGCGGCCTTCGAGCTTGAACAGATCTTCCTTGAATTTCGGCAGCTGGCCGGTGCCGGTCATAGTCTGCGCTGTGACCATGAAGGGCGGCAGAAATTCAGTGTAGCCATGCTTCTGGGTGTGCAGATCGAGGAAAAAATTGATCAATGCCCGCGACAGCCGCGAGGCGAAGCCTTTCAGCAGGCAGAAACGCGCCCCGGAGAGCTTGGCGGCGGTCTCAAAATCAAGAATGCCGAGCTGCTCGCCGATTTCCCAATGCGGCTTGGGCTGGAAGGAGAACTCAGGAATCGCGCCCCAGCGTTTCACCTCAATGTTGTCCTTGTCGTCTTTGCCAGGCGGCACTGAGTCGTCGCAGAGATTGGGAATGGACATGACCACACTTTCCAGCTCGGTCTCGATCTCAGCGAGAATCCTGTCTAATTCGGCAATTCGGTCGGAAACCTGGCGCATCTCCGCAATCAGCGGCTCGGCCTTGGCCTCATCGCCTGCCTTCTTCAGCTGGGCGATGTTCTTGGAAACGGTGTTGCGCTGATTTTTCAGCTGCTCGGTCTCGGCCAGCAGGGTCAGGCGGCGGGCATCAGCGGCAAGGAAGGAATCAATGAGTTCCGTTGTCATGCCCCGGCGGCGGCATTTTTCCCGGACAAGGGCGATATTTTCGCGAATAAAGCGTAATTCAAGCATGATGGCAGTGAGTGAGAGTGGGCAGCAGGCTGCGTGTCAGTCGTCCGCCTGCTTTTTTAGCATGGCCGGAGCCACTCCGCAATGGGTATTCAATTGATTTTGCTCTGCGGGTTTGTTACAAAGAACAGGTTCGTGGAACTGTAGGGGCGAAAAATTTTTCGCCCCTTGCCAACAAATTGCGGCTTATGTAAAAAATTCAATTCAATCGGCCCGGCATTCCGTGCAAGAACATCTCAAGAATCTGACAGCTTTTCTTGCGGAGCTGCGCAAATCGCTCCGTTTCGCGGTATTCAGCCTGATCGGCCTGACAGCGGTGATTTTTTTCCTCTCCTCCGGCCTGATCGGGGCCTTTCAGGAGCATCTGCACGAAAAGCTGTATTTCTTCTCAGTGGCCGAACCCTTTCTCGCCCATGTCAAGGCCGCCTTTTTCGGCGCGGTTTATTGCCTAATGCCGCTCTTCATGCACATCCTCTGGAAGGCACTGGGCAACCCCTTCGGCGTGACCGGCAGGAGACTCTTCTGGTTCACGACCGCGACCTGCCTGCTTTTTTATCTCGGCAGCCTGTTCTGCGTCTTCGTCACGCTGCCCTACGGCGCGAGCTTCCTGCTCAGTTATCAGTCCGCACACCTGAAGCCTTTCATCGCAGTCGGCAGCTTTGTCAACTTCGTGACCATCTTTGTGCTGGCTTTTGGCCTGATTTTTGAGCTGCCAGTCTTCATGGTGTTCTCGGTGCAGACCGGCGCACTGTCTGTCCAATTTTACAAAAAGAACCGCCGGTTCGCCATTCTGGCCATCGCTATTATCGCAGCAGTGCTGACTCCCACGCCGGATGTGTTCAACATGGCCCTGATGGGTGTGCCTCTGTATTTGCTCTATGAGGCCGGAATTCTTGTCGTCCGCCTGCTGCGCATTGACGAACGGCGGCCAGCGATTAAAATTCCATGACCTCGATGCCGTGCGCGAGCAGCAGGGCGGCGGTCACGCCCGGCTGCGGTGTCAGGCCGCAGGAAGGGCTGCGGGCTTTGAGCAGGGCCAAACGGATATTCTGCGCCTGAGCAATCTGCAAAACCGCTTCTGCTCCGGCGATGAACTGCCGCGTGACATCCGCGCCTTCTTTGGTGATGACGGCAGCCCGGCCCGCTAAAACGTCCGCGCCGCTGCCGGTCAGATCAGCCGGAATGCGGGGCGTGGGCAGGCCGCCGAGCTGCTCCGGGCAGACGGGCAGCCAGCAGAACTGCTCCAGCATGGCCAAGCAGCGGCGGTCGGGCTTGCTCCGCCCGTCATAGCGGGTGCAGAGGCCGGTCAGACAGGCACTGACGATGCAGCGTTCACGTTTCATCGCAGACATGGTATAGTGAAAGAATGGCAGCGGAATATAGCCGCTTCTTCACAGATAATCCAGCAAAATTATTCGCTTGCCCGCAGAAAAGCGGCGGCGGGAGGCATGGTGCGGCAACGGCGGCAAAGTTTCAACAGACGGGAAAAGCGGGCGTTGGCGCGGATAGTTGCCGCCGCGCTTCTCTTCTCCATGCTTTTTTTGTCTGTTGCGCCCGGATGCAGCCTGCAATCGTATCTGCGGGTGAACAGAAAAACCACCGCATTGTCGGCAGAAAATGAGCAGTTGTTGCAAGAAATTGTTCAACTCAGAAAGGAAATCCAGCTCCTTCAACATGATGTCCAGTATTTGGAAAAAATAGCCCGAGAAAAATACGGGATGCTGAAGAGCAATGAGGAAGTGTATAATGTCAACCCGATTGCTCCTGATCCTGCCGAGCCGCAAGTCACACCAGAAGGCGAGATAGAAGGGGATGTTCCGTGAGCGCAGAACAGTCTGCCGCAGTGTCTCCTGCTGCCCTACTTCTCCTGCTGCGGCAGACGCGCAGTCTGCTGGCCTGCCATTGCGCCCTCGGCCTGAGCACTTATCCTGCCGTGCCGGAGCTGCGCCAGTTTGGGGCTGAACGGCAGGCAACTGCTCCGTCGCCTCCTCGCCCTCAGTCTGCTGCTGTCATCCGGCCTGCGCAAGAATCCGCACCTGCGGCGGAGAGCTTGCCGGAACTTTTCCGTCAACTTGCTTCCTGCCGCCGCTGCGCTGCCGCCGCGCCGATTGCGCCCAGCACCAGCAGCCAGCCGCCCAAGCTGCTGGTGCTGGTCAGCGCGGTTTTCGGCCCTGCTGAGGAGGAGCTGTTCTGGAAAATGATGGCAGCCATCCAGCTTGACCGGGACAGCGTCTATCTCACCAGCACCGTGAAGTGCAAGGGATTGGATATGCTGCCAGCATCCCGAAGCAGCTGCTTTTTTTGGCTGGAACAGGAGCTGCTGGCGATTCAGCCGCGCCTGATCTGCGCAATGGGCGAGCCTGCCGCGTGGCTGCTGATTGGCAAGAACAGCCCCATGCTGCGGCTGCGGGGCAAGTTGCATCCATGCTGCCTGTCTGCCGCCCCGCAGGCCCAAGTGCTGGCAACCTACCATCCAGCTTTCCTGTTGCAGCAGCCGAAGGTGAAACAGGCCGCTTGGGCGGACTTGCAGCTCCTCCAACAGCGGCTGACATCGTTCTGAGCATCATCAGCTCGTAACAGCGAAATACTGCTCCGCCAGATTAACCTCCTCCTTCGAGCCAATGATCAGCGGCACGCGCTGATGCAGGTCGTTCGGTTGAATGTCGAGGATGTTCCGACCGGTGTCGTCAATGGCACGGCCTCCGGCCTGCTCGGCGAGCAGGGCCAGCGGCGCGGCCTCGTAGAGCAGACGCAGCTTGCCTTTGCCGCTTTTCCGGTCGCGGGGATAGACAAAGACCCCGCCTTTGATCAGGTTGCGATGAAAATCCGCCACCAAAGAGCCGATGTAGCGCAGGCTGTAGGAGCGTTCGCCGCGCTCGTCCAAGTCTTTCAGATGCTCGACATAGGCGCGGGTGTTGTCGTGCCAGTAGCGGGAATAGGCCTCGTTGATGCTGTAATACTTGGCCTTCGGCGGAATTTTGATGTCAGGATGGGAGAGGAAGAACTCGCCCACGCTGGGATCAAGGGTGAACCCCTGCACGCCTTCGCCGACCGTGTAGACCAGCATGGTGCTGGAGCCGTAGATGATGTAGCCCGCCGCCACCTGCTCGCTGCCTTTCTGCAGCAGATCGCCGATCTCGCCTTGGCCGTTCTGGCTTTTGCGGCGGTGGATGGAAAAAATCGTGCCGATGCTGACATTCACATCAATATTCGACGAGCCGTCGAGCGGATCAAAGGCCACGGTGTATTTGCCCGCGTAGCCGTCCAGCACTGGAATCGCGCCTTCATCCTCTTCCGAAGCCATGATGCAGACGTAGCCGCACTGCTCCATCCGCCGCTTGATGGTCAGATTGGCGAATTCATCTAACTTCTGCACCTGCTCGCCTTGAATGTTGACCTGGCCTGACTGCCCCAGAATCCCGGCCAGCCCGGCCATGTTGACCTCGGCGCTGATGATTTTCGCGGCCACGATCAGGTCGTTCAGCAGGCTGGTCAGTTCGCCCGTGGCTTCCGGGTGGCGGCGCTGACTGTCCATGATCTGGCGGCTGACAGTGATGCCCTTGCGTTTTGGCATAATACTCTCCTATCGTGAATTCAGAACGTTGCGAGATGATTATTTCTTGCCCGGCTGCCAGCTGCGGACAAAGTTGAGCAGCGTGCGCACGCCGATCCCAGACGGCCCTTTCGGCACATAGCTTTTTTCAGTGAAGCTCCATGCGGTTCCGGCTATGTCGAGATGCGCCCACGGGGTGTCGCCGACAAACTCCTGCAAATAGGCCGCCGCAGTGATCGTGCCCGCCTCCTTGCCGCCGCTGTTTTTGATGTCCGCGACGTTGGATTTGATCTGCTTGGAATACTCCGGCCCCAGCGGCAGCCGCCAGACCGGCTCGCCTGCCCGTTCGGCGGCGGCGCTGATCTGCGCGGCCAGCTCATCATTGGTGGCTAAAAGGCCGCTGCGGTGATGGCCAAGGCCGATGATCACCGCGCCGGTGAGGGTGGCAAGATCAATCACCGCGTTCGGCTTATACGTGTCAATGCCATAGGCCAGCGCGTCGGCAAGAATCAGCCGCCCCTCCGCATCGGTATTGACGATTTCTGACGTGATGCCGCCGAAATGGGTGATGATGTCGCCGGGCTTGAGGGCGGTGCCGGAAGGCAGGTTCTCGCTAGCCGGAATCAGAGCCACCACGTTGATGCCCTTGGGCTTTTCCTCGGCAATGGCCTGCATGGCGCAGATCACCGCCGCGCCGCCGCACATGTCGTACTTCATCTCCTCCATGCCCTGCGGCGATTTCAGACTGATGCCGCCCGCGTCAAAGGTCAGGCCTTTGCCGACCAGCATCAGGGTCGGGTTTTTTTTCTCGTCGCCGCCCTGATAACGGAGAATGACCAATTTTGGCGGCTGCACCGAGCCTTGGCTCACGCCGAGCAGGCCGCCCATGCCTAATTTTTTCATCTCCGGTTTACCTAAAACCGTGCATTCAAGGCCGTGCTCTTTGGCCAGCTTCTCGCCGAACTCGGCGAAATGCTTGGGAGTCCAGGCGTTGCCCGGCTCGTTGGCCATGTCTCTGGCCGAACAGGCCGCCTTGGCCGCCCGCTCGCCCTGGTGCAGGCCCTGCTTGACCGCATCCTGCGCAAGACCGCCCGCATGAAGCATTATTGATTCAATGTTAACTGGCGGTTCCTCATCCTTCTTTTTGCTCTTGTGGCGGTCGAAACGATAGCTGCCGAGCAGCAGGCCCTCGCTCACCGCTTCCGCCACCTCGCCGTCCGACAGGCCGGTGTTTTCCGGCAGAACCGCGAGCAGGCTTTTCGCCTTCAGCTTGACCGCCTGCTGCGCCGCCGTGCCAGCGGCCAGACGGAGCTGCTCGCGCAAAGCATCTGCGTTGATGTCCTCGCCGGTTTTGCCCAGCCCGATTGCCAGCACCCGGCCAGCGGCTAAATTGTGCTTGATGTCCTTGCTCGCGGCGGCAGGATAAAAGAGAAACGTCTCGCCTTTCTTGCCGGAAAAATCCCCGTTCTTCCAAGCATATTTGATATTCCGCCGCAGCACCTTGCAGGGGCACATCACCGCGCTGCCCCCGCTCTCCCGGATGAAATAGACAAGCATGTCGCCGTCAAACTGCTCCACGTCGCCTTTTTCCAGCTGAATCCTCATGCGTTTTCTCCAATTGTCTGCACAATCATCTTGGTTGAGCTGCCGCAGCAGCAGTCGCGGCATTATACTCTGTTCCTGAAATTGGCAAAACAGTTCGTTTCAGGCACGATGGAGAAATTGGCAAAACAATCCGGCAGTCCTTAAGACGCAGCAGTGGCAATTCGATTCGACCGCTGGAAATTTTATCTGGATTTTGTTATTGAAAGTCGGTTGGTTGCGGTTGCTGGCCCCTCAAAGGGGACTGATCGCAATCGGAAATGCTGCGCCGCATGTTTGAGAATCCGTGGGTGCATGGACAGTGCTGATACGCCATGAGCTGGCAGCGTAGAGCAGTCAGGCGAAATGCGGCGGGTTGAAGGTTAGAGAAACCGCTTGTATTTTCAGGAGGACGGTGGCAGTATTGCCTTCTGAACGCATTGACTGCCTATCCGCCTGATCTTCAGGCAGACCATATTCATCTTTGCATGGAGGACGGAATGAAAACAACGTTGAAGGGGCTGCTGCTCTTGGCGGTGCTGCTTGTCAGTACGGCCCATGCCGCTATTGACATAGCCACGGCGCAGAAGCTGCTGGCCAGCGACGGTGCTGCCAGCGACCAGTTCGGCGTTTCTGTATCGGTAGATGGAGATACTGCTGTAATCGGAGCCAACTGGAGTGATACAGCAAAAGGTGTTGATTCTGGCTCTGCCTATATCTTTGTCCGTGAGAACGGTGTTTGGAAGGAGAAGCAGAAGCTCACTGCCAGTGAAGGGAGTTCTGAGTATCTTTTCGGTTCCGTGTCAATCTCTGGCGACACTGTTTTGATCGGGTCTAACTGGGATGATGCAAAAGGTGAGAAATCTGGTGCGGCTTATGTCTTTGTCCGTGCGGTGGACGGCACTTGGACACAGCAGGCAAAGCTCACTGCCAGCGACGGGGCTGGTTGGGACGTTTTTGGCGACCGTGTAGCATTAGACGGGGATACCGCTTTGATCGGAGCTTGGGGCGATGACGACAAGGGGGATATTTCTGGTTCAGCTTATGTTTTTGTCCGGTCATCAGACGGCACGTGGAGTCAGAAACAGAAGCTCACCGCCAGCGACGGTGCGGCGGGCAATAGTTTCGGTTATCCTGTTTCATTGCATGATGGCATCATGCTGGTTGGTGCTGAAAATGACAGCAACAAAGGGGCGGCCTACGTCTTTGTCCGGGATGCGACGAATGACACTTGGACGCAGGAGGCGAAGCTCGTTGCCGACGATGGAGCCGCTGGCGACTACTTCGGCCATTCTATTGCAGTTAACGGCAACACTGCCTTGATCGGAGCAATGGCTGATGATGACAAAGGTGCTGATTCCGGTTCAGTCTATGTTTTTGTCCGTGCAGCGAATGGCACTTGGAGCAAGCAAGCGAAGCTCCTCGCCGATGACGGGGCTGCTGGTGACAAATTTTGCGTTGTGTCTTTGCATGGCAACAGAGCGTTGATCGGTGCTCCGGGCAAAAACAGCATTTCTGGTACCGCCTATGTCTTTGTTCGTGGTCAGGACGACACTTGGAGCCAGCAGCAGAAGCTCACTGCCAGTGACGGTACCGCTAATGACGCATTTGGAGTTGCGGTGTCGTTAGATGGCAGCACCGCTCTAATTGGTGCTCGCGGTCTTCTTGGTACCAGCAATACAGGCGCAGCCTACGTTTACAACACGCCTGTGAACATGTCCCCTATCTACAAGCTGCTGCTTTGAGGCGGGAGCAGGGGCGGTTCGCGAATCGCCCCTGCCCCCATCCCCTTCACCACCCCCCGCGCCGCCTCCTGACTGCCGCCCCAGTGCAGGTGGACGTATCCGGCCAAGGTGCGGTTGAGCAGGTAGCCCTCAGCCCTGCCGTCATCAAGGGTGTAGATGCGCCGCACTGCGTCAGGCATAGGGTCAATGTCGGAGTAGTGAAACTCGTGGCCGTGGAGCACGCCGCCTGCCGGGCCGAGCAGGCAGTCCTCGCGCAGCTCCGCCGTGCGGTAGCCCAGCCGCCGCAGCCGCTGGCCCATGCGGGCTGTCACCGGAAAAACCCCGGCCATCTCGTGCCGCCCGCCCTCGCTGTCCGCAATCGCCTCGCAGAGATACATGAAGCCGCCGCACTCGGCATAGACCGGCCTGCCAGCGCGGGAGAATGCCAGCACCTGCTCGCGCAGCGTGTGATTGGCGGCAAGCTGGGCCGCGTGCAGCTCCGGGTAACCGCCGCCGAAGTAGAGGCCGTCCACGTTCTCCGGCAGAGCCTTGTCATGCAGCGGACTGAAGCGCACTATCTCGGCACCGGCGGCTTGCAGCAGATCGAGATTGTCTTGGTAATAAAAGCAGAAGGCCTCGTCCCAGGCCACGCCGAGGCGCACTTTGCCGACCGGCTCCAGCGGCGCGGCGGGCGGGGCTGCGGGAATCTGCGCCTCTCCGGCAAGAGCCAACAGGCGGTCAAGGTCAACGTGCTCCTCAATCAGGCTGACGAGCCGCTGCCGGTTGAGTTCCACCTCCGCGCCCATGTGCAGGCCAAGGTGGCGCGAGGGCAGACTGATGCCGCTCTCGCGCGGCAGCCAGCCGATGATCTCCGCCCGGCACTGCCGCCGCACCGCCTCGCTGACAAGCTGAAGATGCCTCGCGCTGCCCACTTGGTTGAAGATCACCCCGGCTATGCGCAGACGCGGATCAAGCGTCTCGAAACCCCGCAGCACCGCCGCAGCGCTCTCCGCCATTGAGCGCACATCCAGCACCAGCAGCACCGGCACCTTGAGCAGCGCGGCCAGCTCCGCCGCCGAGCCGCTGCCGCCGTCAAAGAGGCCCATCGCCCCTTCGATCACCGAGATGGATTGATTGTCCGCATGGCGGCTGAAGCACTGCCGCACCCAGTCCGGGCCGCACATGCGGATGTCCAAGTTGCGCGAGACTCGGCCAGTGACCAGCAGATGCAGGCTGGGATCAATGAAGTCCGGGCCGCATTTGAAGGGCTGCACGCTCAGGCCGCGTTGGCGCAAGGCCGCCATGATGCCGAGGGTGACAGTGGTCTTGCCGCAGCCGGACTGCGTCCCGGCGATGAGGAGGGAAGGCAGGGACATCATCAAGGCCAGACCGCAGCAGGCGCAGCTTTGCACAAATTTGCCCTCCATTCAAGCGTCGAAATGGCGCAGCTCGCCGCATCACAGGAGCAGCATGGAGCAGCCAGGCACTGCTCCGACAATTTGAACTCAGCCTTGAGCGCAGGCCTTTCTGCATCCTGAGCCATTAGAAGCAATAAGTCCTCATTGCCATCAAGAGCAAGTGAATAATAAAGTTCCTCTATTACGTCAGCAAAGGAATCGGGGCGCGCACCTTCATCGTGCGCCTCAGCCCCGCCGCAGAGCGCGAGCTTTCTTCTCTGAACAGGTTTCGACGCATTGTCAGCTTCATTGCTCACCGGCACAAAAGCCGCTGCTGTCAGCCCTCTGACACTTTCCACGCTGATTACCTTAGGCTCGTCTGGCCTGCTGTCTTTTCTATCAACAGGAATGGGAGGAAGCTGCAAGCGCATGGCATCATCAAAGGTCATCAGTTTGCCTTCAGTGTAACTTGGAAGCACATCAAACGTCGTTAGTATGCCTGTGCTGCCAACGGTGCCAGCGAAGGGATCAAAAGACGTTTGCTGCGCATGGGCTTGACCGAAGAGAACAAACACCGTGCCGATGCAAAGCAACGTTCTCACCTCACGCTACCACCACCTTCAGCACATCCACCACCCGCCCGCCGTAGTCATTGCGGCACATTGCCTTCAGGGCGGCGTAGCTGTTCACCCGGATGTTCAGGCTGCTCACTGCCGAGCCGCTGAAGCCCTGCACGGTGAGGGCGCCATTTGCAGTGACCGCGACCGCCGCGCCAGTCCGGCCTTCCTCCTTCATATCCAGCAGGCTGAGGAGCAGCGCGTCCTGACGCGGGTCAAAGACGGCCTGAATGCGCAGGGTTTCGTCCGCCGCCACGCTGCCGCCGGTGACGCTGACATTCGCGCTTTCCTCCTTGCCGCTGAGAATGCCGACTTCGGGCGGATTGGGATGTCCCATCTTGGTCAGAGTCAGCGGCGAACGCAGCATCCGGCTGTAAATGCCGGTGCGCAGGGTGCCGCGCTCGCTGTAGCGGGTGCTGACGGAGATGCGGTATTCGTTGTTCCACGGATGCGCTTGGCCAGGCACGTCCGGCATGACGATGATCTCGCTGGCCTCAACCTTGCCGAAGCGGGTCTGCACGGCGCGGCCGCTCTTCGTGCCCTCAATCACGCAGCCCTCGTCAGCCTTGCTGCGGTCAAAGGCCATGTCCGCGCCCGCAAGCTGGAGCAATCCCTGCGGATTAAGCACATCTTTCAGCTCGAACACCGTGTCCTGCGCCGTGCTGATCAGCGGCAGCTTCTTCTCCTCCGGCAGGCGTTCGGTCTGCGCGGCTTGGCGCACCGTCTCAGTCAAGGGCTGGGAGGCATGGACGCGGACGTGCAGGCATTCATTCAGCGGCGGCAGCGGGTCGTCCGGGCTGTTCAGCTTGCCGGTGAAGGAGAGCGCATAGGTGAAGGCGTTCTCTTCCGTCACCTGACCGCCGTTGATCAGGGTGTCGCGGATGAGCTGATTGTGCAGGTCAATGAAGGCGCGGAACTCCTCCTCGCTGTAGTTCGGCAGAGCCTTGGCCATGCGGGCGGCCATGTCCGCCGTGCCGAGCACCTCGCGGGGAACAAAGCGGATCCAGTAGGACTGCGGGGTGGTCATGGCATTGATCTCAGGCCGCCATTGAATTGTGCTCATCGCTGCTTCTCCTTGGTCAATTGGTTGAGATGCCGCTGCAAATCCGTGTCAGCCCATCCTAAGACGGTCGCGGCAGGCTGTCAAGGAATTCCTCGCTGATTCGGCAGGCAGGGGCGGTTCGCGAACCGCCCTTACGACGGTCTGATTCTTCAAGGCGCCTTGACGGAGAACGCGCAGGCGCCTTCTCGGAAGACGAGAAGGTTCCTTCTCATAAAACGGCAAGGCTCCTACGCACAGAACGAGAAGGCGCCTTCTCGCACAACGCGGAGGTTCCTTCTCGTGATGCGGCAAGGAACCTTGCCGTCGAGCTTGTCCGGTCAGTCGGCGCAACCAGCTCCTGCAACTGAAAATTTCCAGCTTGATATGGCAGAAAGACCGAGCTATGCTGTCCGCATTGTGTTGATAGGCATTTCAAAAGGAGGAGCGAGATGGAAAGGCAAAGATTGTGGTGGGCACTGGCGGCAGCGTTTCTGTTACTGGCAATGCCGTGGGCGGCGCAGGCCGACTGGCAGCAGGTGGGCGCAGCGGGCTTCTCCGCTGGCGAGGCGTACTGCACCAGCCTGGCCTTGGACAGCAGCGACACGCCGTATGTCGCTTATACGGACTGGGCCAACAGCAACAAGGCCAGCGTGATGAAGTTCAACGGCACAAGCTGGCAGCAGGTCGGCGCAGCTGGCTTCTCCGCTGGCGGGACTTATTACACCAGCCTTGCCTTGGACAGCGGCGGCACGCCGTATGTCGCTTATACGGACTGGGCCAACGGCGACAAGGCCAGCGTGATGAAGTTCAACGGCACAAGCTGGGAGCAGGTGGGCGCAGCGGGCTTCTCCGCTGGCGTGGCTGGGTACACCAGCCTGGCCTTGGACAGCAGCGGCAAGCCGTATGTCGCCTATAAGGACTATGCCAACAGCCACAAGGCCAGCGTGATGAAATTCAACGGCACAAGCTGGGAGCAGGTGGGCGCAGCGGGCTTCTCCGCTGGCGGGGCTGAGTACATCAGTCTGGCCATAGACAGCAGCGGCACGCCGTATGTCGCCTATAAGGACGGGGCCAACGGCGACAAGGCCAGCGTGATGAAGTTCAACGGCACAAGCTGGCAGCAGGTCGGCGCAGCGGGCTTCTCCGCTGGCGCGGCGCACTACACCAGCCTTGCCTTGGACGGCAGCGGCACGCCGTATGTCGCCTATATGGACTGGGCCAACGGCTACAAGGCCAGCGTGATGAAGTTCGTGTCCAATCCCACCGGCGTGAACGACATAGACGATGATCTCATCCTTGATCTGGCCGACAACTGCATGACGGTCTACAACCCTGACCAGAGGGACACGGACGGCGACGGCGTGGGTGATGCCTGCGACAACTGCCCGCAGGCTGCCAACCGCAATCAGCAGGACAGCAACGCTGACGGCACAGGCGATGTGTGCAGCCAGTCCGCAGAAGCAGACGGCAGCGTAAACAGCGCGTTCCTTGTCCCGGTGTACGAGCTGCTGCTGCG